>NZ_JBHYTK010000003.1:0-58655 GCF_042749255.1 Streptomyces sp. NPDC059524
GCCGTGATCGGCCGGGGCCCTCGTCATGCTCAGCCCTGCTGGCCCGAGGGACGGGAGCGGACCGCCGCCCAGCGGGTGCGCGCGCTCACCCGGAGGGACTCCCCGCGCTCGGAGAGCGCCCACACCACCCGGACGGCCGAGCGGGGCGCGAGCAGTGCCCGCAGCCGCGTCCCGCGGCTCACCTTCGCGCGCAGACCGTCGTGCGCCCGCCGCACGTCCTCGCCCAGCCCGGCCACCGGCCGCGGCTGCGGGGCGTACAGCACCTGCTCCACCGCCGAGGCCACCCGCTGTACCGACTCCGCCGCGTCCGGCTCCAGCAGGCCGAGCCGCACGATGCGGGCCGCCGTCCCGCGCGGGGTCTGCGAGTCGTCCGGCGGGATGCCGTGGTCCCACGCCGTGTCCGTCAGCTCACGCCAGGCCGCCAGCGTCCGTCCCACCACGTCCGCGTCCGTACGGCCGGCCGCGCCGAGCCGGCGCGCTCTGATCCGCCGGCGCCACAGCATCGGCAGCAACGGCACCACGAGCACGAGCAGCACCGCCAGCGAGACGAGCAGGATCGTGCCGAACGGCGGACCGTCGTCCGAGGCGCCGCCCACCACGGCCGGAGCCGCGCTGTTGCAGCCGCCCTCCTTGCGCTCGATCAGCGAACAGCTCTGGGACGTGGACGGCTCCGCCGCCGACGGAGCCGCCGAGGCGTCCGCGCTGGGCGCCGCCGAATCGCTCGGGTCGTCCGCCGGGGTGTCCTCCTGCGTGTACTCGGGGACCGTGCCCCGGGTCGGCGTCGGCTCGAAGCGGGTCCAGCCCACACCCTCGAAGTACAGCTCCGGCCAGGCGTGCGCGTCGCGCAGCCCCACCGAGTACCGGCCCGAACCCTCGGGCGAGCCCGGAGTGAAGCCGACCGCGACCCGGGCCGGGATGCCCAGCGTCCGCGCCATCGCCGCCATCGAGAACGAGAAGTGGACGCAGAAGCCCTCCTTCTCCTTCAGGAACCGGGCGATCGCCGCCGAGCCGCTGCCCGCCGACACCTGCGTGTTGTACGTGAACCCGCCCTCGGCCGCGAACCAGTCCTGGAGCTTCACCGCGCGCTCGTAGTTGTTCGACGCGCCCTCCGTGACCTTGCGGGCCGTGGCGCGCACGACGTCCGGGAGCGACTCGGGCACCTTGGTGAACTCGCGGGCGATGTCGGCGGGCGGCTCGCCCGCGTTCGCCAACTGCTGCGGCGTCGGCTGCACGATCAGCGACTTGACCGTGTACTGCTTCCCGCGCGTGGTCTGCCCGTGGTCGCCCACGAGGGTGCGGCCCACCTGCTCGAACCGCCAGCGGCCGTCGATCGACACCTCGGAGGCCGGGTACGGCATCGGCAGCCAGTCCTGGGCGTACCAGTCGGCGGCCGAGATCCGCGTCTCGATCTCCGTGCGCCGCACGTCCGGGCCCAGCCCCGGCGGAGTCGGCAGCTGCGAGGGGACGTCCGTGATGCTGCGCACCGAAGGCCGCCAGCTCGTCCCGTCGAACTCGTCGAGCGCCACGATCCGCATGTACAGATCCGCGGTCTGCTCCGCGTCCGTCCGGTAGGCGAGGACCTGGCGGTCCTCCGGCTGGTTCAGGCTGTTCTGCAGCGAGACCAGCGGGTTGACCGCCGAGATCGTGCCGCCGCCGCCCGGACCGCTGCCCACGCCCTTGCCGGACGGGCCCAGCAGGCCGCCGTCCAGGGCGGGCAGAGCCAGCGGCACCACCAGGGCGATGCCCAGCGCCAGCACACCGATCCGGCGCCCCGTGCGGACCGGGGCGAGCGCGCCGCCGCCGTCCGCCATCGGGGACCGCCCGCCCGGCCCCGGCCGCCGGGCACCGCCGAAGACGCGGCCCCACTGCGAGAGCCGGTCCCGGCCCTCGGCGAGCAGGAGCAGCAGATAGCCGCCGGCCGCGAGCAGGAACCACAGCCAGTCCGTGCCGCCCTCCGACAGGCCGGCCGCCACCGAGTACAGGGCGAGCAGCGGCAGCCCCGCCGGGGCCGCGCTGCGGAACGTCACGGCCAGCGCGTCCACCGCCAGGCCGATCACCAGCGCGCCGCCGACCAGCATCAGCCGGATGCCCTCCGACAGCGGCGCCGGGATCATGTACCGGCTCACGTCGTCGCCGCCGGCCGCCAGGAGATCACCGAAGTGCCGGATCGCCTCCGGGCCCGGCAGCACCATGCCCAGCGCCTGCTCCCGCGCGAAGACCAGCGTCAGCAGGAGCAGACTGACCACGGCCTGCACAGTGACCGTCAGGGCCCGCGCGAGCGGCACCCGCCGGGCGGCCGCGCCCACCGCCGCCTGGATCACCAGCAGGATCGCGGCCTGCACGATCCACGTCGACTTGTCGACCAGCGGAAGCAGGGCGCAGGTGGCCAGGAACGTCGCCAGCGTCGCGCTGATCGAAAGTCGCGTACCGCCGCTCATGCCCAGCCCCCACTGCCGCCCTGCGGCGCGGACAGGACGCCCGAGCGCTCCTGGTCCGCCTGCCGCCACATCTCCACCAGGGAGGCGCCCGAGGGCACCGCCACCGCCGTCCAGCCCGCCTCGCGCAGCAGCCGCAGCCGCTCCTCGCATCCGGGCGACAGCTGGGCGCCCGTGCCCTGCGTCCACGCCTCGCTGTCCAGCACGAAGGCCACCGCGCCGCCGCTGCGCCGCCGCATCTTCGCGGCGATCGCGGCCTGCGCCTCGTCCAGGTCGCCGAAGAACGCGATCAGCAGCCCCTCGTTGCCCCCGCGCAGCACGTCGTAGGCGGGGGAGAGGGCCGAGCCGTCGGAGTGGTCGACGACCGCGAGCGTGTCCATCAGCAGGCCCGCCGCGTCCGCCGACTCCTGGCCGGAACCGGTGAACCCGTCACCGCCCTCGCCCGCGACCGCGCCGCCCCGGTCGGTCAGGAGCCGCACCGAGAAGCCCCGCTCGATCATGTGCACCAGGACCGACGCCGCGCCGGACACCGCCCACTCGAAGGCCGAGTCGGGGCCCGCGCCCGCGTAGGCCGCGCCGCGCGTGTCCAGGAGCACCGAGCAGCGGGCCCGCTGGGGCTGCTCCTCGCGGCGCACCATCAGCTCCCCGTAGCGCGCGGTGGAGCGCCAGTGCACCCGGCGCAGATCGTCGCCGTAGCGGTACCCGCGCGGGATCACGTCGTCCTCGCCGGCCAACGCCAGCGAGCGCTGCCGCCCGTCCCCGTACCCCTTGGCCTCCCCGGACAGCCGCACCGGGGGCAGCGCCTCCACGCGCGGGATCACCGTCAGGGTGTCGTACGAGGAGAAGGAGCGGGTCAGCTCGCACATGCCGAAGGGGTCGGTCAGGCGCAGCTGGAGCGGGCCCAGCGGATAGCGGCCGCGCAGGTCCGAGCGGACCCGGTAGGACACCTCGCGGCGGCCGCCCGCCTCGACCCGGTCGAGCACGAAGCGGGGCCGCGGACCGAGCACGTACGGCACCCGGTCCTGGAGCATCAGCAGGCCGGTGGGCAGCCGCGAGATGTTGTCCATCCGCAGCTGCACCCGGGCCTCCGAGCCCGCCGGTACGCGCGCGGGGCTGAGGCGGCGGCTGCCCGCGACCCGATAGCGGGTGCGGTACAGGACGCCGGCGCAGACCAGGGGCAGCACCGCGAGCAGCAGGCCGACGCGCAGCAGGTCGCTCTGGCCCAGCACATAGGCGCAGACGGCCGCGGCGATGCCCGCCGCGAGGAAGGAGCGGCCGCGGGTGGTCAGTCCGGCCAGCGCGGTGCGCAGCCCGCTGCGGTCGCCCCGGTCCTCACCCGGCCCGTCCGCGTCGGCGAAGGCGCCCCCCGGCCCCGCCGCGTAGTGCCCCCCAGCCGACATCAGATCCTCCGCGAGCCGGGCGGCTGCGCGCCGTACGCCGGAGGCGGTGTGTGGTCGAAGGCGCCCGGCGCGCGCGAGTCGGCGGCCGGGACGGGGGTGCGCTGGAGGATGTCGAGCACGACCTGCTCGGCCGTGCGGCGGTTCAGCTGGGCCTGGGCCGTGGGCAGGAGACGGTGCGCGAGGACGGCGACGGCCAGCGCCTGCACGTCGTCGGGCAGCGCGTACTCCCGGCCGCTGAGGGCCGCGGACGCCTTGGCCGCGCGCAGCAGGTGCAGCGTCGCGCGCGGGGAGGCGCCGAGTCTGAGGTCCGGGTGGGTGCGCGTCGCGGCGACGAGGTCGACCGCGTAGCGCCGCACGGGGTCGGCGACGTGCACCGAGCGCACCGCGTCGACCAGCTTCACGATCTCGTGGGCGTGCGCCACCGGCTGCAGGTCGTCGAGCGGTGAGACCCCGCCGTGCACGTCCAGCATCTGCAGCTCGGCCTCCGCGCTCGGATAGCCGATGGAGACGCGGGCCATGAAGCGGTCGCGCTGCGCCTCGGGCAGCGGGTACGTGCCCTCCATCTCGACCGGGTTCTGCGTGGCCACCACCATGAAGGGGCTCGGCAGTTCGTAGCTCTTCCCGTCGATGGTGACCTGGCGCTCCTCCATGGACTCCAGGAGGGCGGACTGGGTCTTCGGCGAGGCCCTGTTGATCTCGTCGCCGATCACGATCTGGGCGAAGATCGCGCCGGGCTTGAACTCGAAGTCGCGCCGCTGCTGGTCCCAGATGGACACACCGGTGATGTCCGAGGGCAGCAGGTCGGGCGTGAACTGGATGCGGCGCACCGAGCAGTCGATGGACCGCGCGAGCGCCTTGGCCAGCATCGTCTTGCCGACGCCGGGGACGTCCTCGATGAGGAGGTGTCCCTCGGCGAGCAGCACCGTCAGCGAAAGCCGTACGACCTCCGGCTTGCCCTCGATCACGCTCTCCACCGACCTGCGCACCCGCTCCGCGGTCGTGGTCAGATCAGTGAGGCTCGCTCGATCGTCATAGGTCGTCACCCGGCCCTCCTCGGCCCGTACTTTCCGGGCCGACGCTCTGCGATGCGGACCGGCCCACCCCGAAACACGGACACCGCGCGCGAAAGGTTCCGTAGCTCACGCGGGGTGCCACCCCCGCATTCTTGTTGGCGTTACCGGTTCGTGTCACTCGCCTGTGGACAACTGGCCGCGATATGTCAGGGCTTACAGCCTTTTGAGGGGAACCCCTGAGGATCGGGAACCCCGGGCGGGAGCCCGGGATCCTGTGTCGGCGCCGCTCAGGCGGGGGTGATCTCCCGCAGCCGGCCCGTCTTCACGTCGAACACGAAGCCGCGCACATCGTCGGTGTGCAGCAGGAACGGAGAGGTGCGCACCTTCTGGATCGACTGGCGCACGTCCTGGTCCACGTCGCGGAAGCCCTCGACGGCCCAGCTCGGGCGCTGGCCGACCTCCATCTCCAGGTCGTGCCGGAAGTCGTCGGACAGACCCTCCAGGCCGCAGTTGGTGTGGTGGATGAGGACCACGCTGCGGGTGCCCAGGGCGCGCTGGCTGATGGTGAGCGAGCGGATCACGTCGTCGGTCACGACTCCGCCCGCGTTGCGGATCGTGTGACAGTCGCCGAGCTCGAGGCCGAGCGCGGCGTGCAGGTCGAGACGGGCGTCCATGCACGCGACCACCGCGACGTGCAGCACGGGACGGGCGTCCATGCCGGGGTCGGAGAACGCGGAGGCGTACTGTCCGTTCGCCTCGACGAGGCGGTCGGTCACGGTGCCGTCGGCCGCTATGGCGCCTTCGGAGGGGAGGGATGCGGAAGTCGTCATGGTTATGAAGGTAGTGCTCACAGGTGCCACGGGCCTCCTGTGAGGGAGGACAAAGAACATGATCGTGCCTTGTTGTGAGCTAACCCACAGGAGTGCCCGGACCTCGACCGCTCGGGTGATTTCGGCCCGTATGCGGCTTCGGCTCGACCCGGCCCGCGACGCGCAGGCCGGTTGATTGACCGAGCCCCGCCGTGGACTAAAGTGACGCCGAACCCCATTGACGAAGCAATACGGAGATCCCGGCGCCGCCGGACGCTCCCCGCGTGCGCGGCACGTACGTACGGCCCGCCACGCCGGACCTGAGAGGGCCTCTTGAGTCAGCGACACGTCCCGGTCATGCTCCAGCGCTGCCTGGACATGTTGGCCCCGGCTCTGGCCCAGCCGGGAGCGGTCGTCGTCGACTGCACGCTCGGCCTCGGCGGACACAGCGAAGCGCTGCTCTCCACCTTCCCCTCCTGCCGGCTTGTCGCGCTCGACCGCGACACGGAGGCCCTGCGCCTGTCCGGCGAGCGCCTCGCCCCCTTCGGTGACCGGGCCACCCTCGTGCATGCCGTCTACGACGAACTGCCCGAGGTGCTCGACCGCCTGGGCATCCCGCGCGTCCAGGGCGTCCTGTTCGACCTCGGCGTCTCCTCCATGCAGCTCGACGAGGCCGACCGCGGCTTCGCCTACGCGCAGGACGCGCCCCTCGACATGCGCATGGACCAGACGACCGGCATGAGCGCCGCCGAGGTCCTCAACACGTACCCGGCGGGCGAACTGGTGCGGATCCTGCGCCAGTACGGCGAGGAGAAGCAGGCCAAGCGGATCGTCTCGGCCATCGTGCGCGAGCGCGACAAGGAGCCGTTCAGCAACAGCGCGCGGCTCGTCGAGCTGATCCGCGACTCCCTGCCGCAGGCCGCCAAGCGCACCGGCGGCAACCCGGCCAAGCGCACCTTCCAGGCCCTGCGCATCGAGGTCAACGGCGAGCTGAGCGTCCTGGAGCGAGCCGTTCCGGCCGCGGTGAAGGCGCTCGCGGTCGGCGGCCGGATCGCGGTGCTGTCCTACCACTCGCTGGAGGACCGGCTGGTCAAGCAGGTCTTCGCGGCCGGCGCCGCCAACACCGCGCCGCCCGGCCTGCCGGTGGTCCCCGAGCAGTACCAGCCGCGGCTCAAGCTGCTCACGCGCGGCGCCGAACTCCCCACGGAGGAAGAGGTCGCCGAGAACCGCCGGGCCGCTCCGGCACGGCTGCGGGGTGCGCAGCGCATCCGCGAGGACGTCCAGGGATGAACGCCGAGTGAGGCACGCGCGCGTGGAGGGGTGGGCATGAGTGCGGCGAACGGCTCGAAAGGACCCGGGGCTTCCCGGGGACCCCGGGGCGGCACGGGAGCGAAACCCTCCCGCGGCGCGCCCGGTCCGCGCGGCTCCTCGGGCGCGACCCCGCCGCGCACCGGCGCCGCCCGCCTCGCCCGCTTCCTGCCCGTCGCCCCGTCCGGCGGCGCCCAGGCCGCCCGTACCCCCTTCGTCCTCCTGGTCGTGCTGCTGCTCGGCGGCGGCCTGATCATGCTCCTGATGCTGAACTCCTCGCTCAACGAAGGATCGTTCAGGCTCAGCAAGCTCAAGAAGCAGACCACCGAGCTCACCGACGACGAGCAGGAACTGCAGCGCGAGGTCGACTCCTACTCCGCGCCCGACGCCCTGCTGCGCCGCGCCCGCGAGCTCGGCATGGTGCCCGGCGGCGACCCCGCCTTCCTCAGCCCCTCCGGCATCGTCAAGGGCGCCCCGAGCCCCGCCTCCGCGCCCGCGCCCGTGCGCCGCCCCGCACCACCCCCGGCCACGCCCTCCGGGGCGCCGAGCCCGAGCACCAGCGCGTCCCCGCAGACCTCGCAGAAGCCGACGCGGTCGCCGGACCCGACGCCGACGGCCCCCGCGTCCACGGCCCCCGCACCCTCGACCTCCGGCAGGTGACGCCATGACCGACAGGGAGCCCCCGCGCCGCCGGGTGCCCGGCCCCGCGCGGCCGCCCGGCACCGGCCGCCCCGCGCAGCAGCGCCGCCCCGCCCCGGCCCCACGCCCCGCCGCCCGCCGCCCGCGCCCCGCGTCCCCCAGGGGATCCGCGCCGCTGCGCCTGGGCAGCCCCCGGCCCCGGCTGCGCATGGTGAGCCTCGGCCTCACCCTCGCCCTCCTGGTCTTCGTCGTACGCCTGCTGCAGGTGCAGGGCGTCGACGCCGACGCGTACGCCGCCAAGGCCGAGCTGAACCGCTACGTCAGCCACACCATCGCGGCCGAGCGCGGCGGCATCACCGACCGCGGCGGCGTCTCGCTCGCCACCAGCGTCGACGCGTACGACATCACCGCCGACCCGACGTTGTTCACGGAGAAGATCACCGGGGTGAAGGACGCGCCCGAGCAGGCCGCGGCGCTGCTGGCGCCGATCGTCGGCGTCGAGGCCGACACCCTCGCGAAGCGGCTGCGCACCAAGGACACCCGGTACGTGCGGCTCGCCGCGCGCCGCACCCCGCAGGTCTGGAAGCAGATCAAGGACCTCCGCTCGGCGCTCAACGAGAAGGCCAACGCCGAGGGCCGCGAGGCAGGCGTCCTCGCCGGTGTCCTCGCCGACCCCAGCAGCAAGCGCGTGTACCCCAACGGGGACCTGGCCGCGGGCCTGCTGGGCTGGGTCAACGCCGCGGGCAAGGGCGGCGGCGGCCTGGAGCAGCAGCTCGACAAGGAGCTCGCGGGCAAGGCGGGCAAGATCCGCTACGCCCAGTCCGGCGGTCAGCAGGTGCCGACCGCGGGCAGCACCGAGCAGCCCGCCGTACCCGGCGCCGACGTGGAGCTCACCATCGACCGCGACATCCAGTGGGCCGCCCAGAAGGCGATCACCGAGCAGGTCGCGAAGTCCAAGGCCGACCGCGGCTACGTGATGGTGCAGGACACGAGGACCGGCGAGGTCCTCGCGATGGCCAACGCGCCGGGCTTCGACCCCAACGACCTGTCGAAGGCGAACCCGTCGGCGCTCGGCAACGCGGCGCTCCAGGACGCGTACGAGCCCGGCTCCACCGCCAAGGTCATGTCGATGGCGGCGGTCCTGGAGGAGAACGTGGCCACCCCGGCCACCCACGTCACCGTGCCCAACCGGCTGCACCGCGGCGACCGGCTCTTCCAGGACGACATCGACCACCCGACCTGGCACCTCACGCTCAACGGCGTGCTCGCCAAGTCCAGCAACATCGGCACGATCCTGGCCACCGGCGAACTCGGCAAGACCCAGTCCGCCGCGAACCGCACGCTCTACTCGTACCTGCGCAAGTTCGGCATCGGCGAGCAGAGCGGGCTCGGCTTCCCCGGCGAGACGGCCGGCATCCTCGCCCAGCCCGCCAAGTGGTCCACCTCGCAGCAGTACACGATCCCGTTCGGCCAGGGCTTCTCCATCAACGCGATCCAGGCCGCCTCCGTGTACTCGACCATCGCCAACGGCGGCGTCCGCGTGGAGCCCACCCTCGTGCGCGGCACCACCGGACCCGACGGCAAGTTCGCGCCCGCGCCCGCGCCGAAGAAGACCCGCGTGGTGAGCCCGAAGACCGCGCGGACGGTCGCCCAGATGCTCGAATCCGTCGTCGACGACGAGGAGGGCACCGGCACCAAGGCCCGCATCCCCGGCTACCGCGTGGCCGGCAAGACGGGCACGGCCAACCGCGTGGATCCGGCCACCGGCCGCTACAAGGGCTACACGTCCTCGTTCGCCGGTTTCGCCCCCGCCGACAAGCCCCGGATCACCGTCTACTGCGCCATCCAGAACGCCACGAAGGGAAGCTACTTCGGCGGCCAGATCTGCGGCCCCATCTACAAGCAGGTCATGGAGTTCGCCCTGAAGACCCTTCAGGTGCCGCCCACGGGCGCCAAGTCCGCGCGGCTCCCCGTCACTTTCCAGCCATGATCCGCCATGACACGCCGTGACCGGCCGCCCGCCGGTCGTGATCACGGCCGTCCCCCCGCCCCGTGAGAACCGCCCGAAGCCCCGCGAGAACAGCCTGAAGAGCCCGTGACTACCATCACCCCCGATCCAGGGAACCAGCCCGCGCCACGCCCCTCGCTTCGCTCGGGGGCCGGTGCGCCCGGTACGCTCACCGCCGTGCCACACGCTGATCAGTCCCAAACCACCCAGAAGGGCGCACCCGTGACATATCCCGGGCCGCCGCGGCCGGTCGAGGTCTCCGCCACACCCCTCGCGGAACTCGCCGATCAGCTGGGTGTCGCCGCACCAGCGCAGGCCGCCGAGATCACCGGCATCACCCACGACTCCCGTGCGGTGCGCCCCGGCGACCTGTACGCCGCCCTGCCCGGAGCCCGCGCCCACGGCGCCGACTTCGCCGCGCAGGCCGCCTCCCTCGGGGCGGTCGCCGCGCTGACCGACCCGGCGGGCGCCGCGCGCGTCACCGAGGCCGGACTCGTGCCGCTCGTCGTGGAGAACCCGCGCGGCCGCATGGGCGAACTCGCCGCCACCATCTACGGCCGGCCCGGCAAGGACCTGCTGCAGATCGGCATCACCGGCACGTCCGGCAAGACGACGACCGCGTACCTCGTGGAGGGCGGCCTCAAGAAGGTCCGCTCGACCGGGCTCATCGGCACCGTCGAGATGCGCATCGGCGACGAGCGCATCAAGTCCGAGCGCACCACTCCCGAAGCCACCGACCTCCAGGCCCTGTTCGCGGTCATGCGCGAGCGCGGCGTCGACGCCGTCGCCATGGAGGTCTCCAGCCACGCCCTCGTGCTCGGCCGGGTCGACGGCTGCGTCTTCGACGTCGCGGTCTTCAACAACCTCAGCCCGGAGCACATGGAGTTCCACTCCGACATGGAGGACTACTTCCGGGCGAAGGCACAGCTGTTCACGAAGGCGCGCAGCAAACAGGGCGTCGTGAACTACGACGACGAGTACGGGCGCCGCCTCGTCGAGGAGTCCGAGGTCCCGGTCGTCACGTTCTCCGCCGAGGGCCACCCGGACGCCGACTGGCGCGCCGAGGACGTCGAAGTCGGGCCGCTCGGCTCCACCTTGACCGTCGTCGGCCCCAAGGGCGAGCGGATCACCGCCAAGGCGCCGCTGCCCGGCCCCTTCAACGTGGCGAACACCGTCGCCGCGATCGTCACCCTCGCCGTCGCCGGCATCGACCCGCAGACCGCGGCCGACGGCGTCGCCGCCGTCCCCGGGGTGCCGGGCCGCCTGGAGCGGGTGGACGCCGGCCAGAAGTACCTGGCCGTCGTCGACTACGCGCACAAGACGGACGCCGTCGAGTCCGTCCTCAAGGCGCTGCGCAAGGTCACCGAGAACAAGCTGCACATCGTCCTCGGCTGCGGCGGCGACCGGGACCGTACGAAGCGGATGCCGATGGGCGCCGCGGCCGCGCGGTTCGCCGACACGGCCATCCTCACCTCCGACAACCCCCGCGGCGAGGACCCCCTCGCGATCCTCGCCACGATGCTCGCGGGCGCCGCCGACGTGCCGGCGCACGAGCGCGGTGAGGTCCAGGTCTTCGAGGACCGGGCCGCCGCCATCGCCGCCGCCGTCGCGCGTGCCGAGCCCGGCGACACGGTGCTCGTCGCGGGCAAGGGCCACGAGCAGGGCCAGGACATCGCCGGAGTGGTGCGTCCCTTCGACGACCGCCAGGTGCTTCGCGAAGCCATCGAGCAGACCCAGGGATGAAGTTGTGATCGCCCTCTCCCTCGCCGAGATCGCCTCAGCCGTCGGCGGGCAGACGTACGACATACCGGACGATTCGGTCCGGGTCACCGGGCCGGTCGTCATCGACTCGCGCAAGGTCGAGGCCGGCAGCCTGTTCGCGGCCTTTGCAGGTGAGCGGGTCGACGGCCACGACTACGCGCACCAGGTCGTCGACCAGGGAGCGGCCGCCGTCCTGGCGTCCCGCCCCGTCGGCGTGCCCGCGATCGTCGTCGACGACGTCCAGGCCGCGCTCGGCGCGCTCGCCCGGCACGTCGTGGCCCGCCTCGGCGCCACCCTCGTCGCGCTGACCGGCTCGGCCGGCAAGACCAGCACCAAGGACCTCATCGCCCAGGTGCTGCGGCGCAAGGCCCCCACGGTCTTCACGCCCGGCTCGTTCAACAACGAGATCGGCCTGCCGCTGACCGCCCTCTCCGCCACGGACGACACGAAGTTCCTCGTCCTGGAGATGGGCGCCCGCGGCAAGGGCCACATCCGGTACCTCACCGGTCTCACCCCTCCCAGGGTGGGCCTCGTCCTCAACGTCGGCACCGCGCACATCGGCGAGTTCGGCGGCCGCGAGCAGATCGCGGAAGCGAAGGGTGAACTCGTCGAGGCGCTGCCCGCCGACGGCACCGCGATCCTCAACGCGGACGACCCCCTGGTGCGCGCCATGGCCTCCCGTACACGGGCGAAGGTGCTCCTCTTCGGAGAGGCCGCCGACGCCGACGTACGCGCCGAGAATGTCCGGCTCACGGAGAACGGACAGCCCGCCTTCAGCCTTCACACACCCACCGGGTGCAGCGAAGTGACCTTGCGCCTGTACGGTGAGCACCACGTGTCGAACGCGCTCGCCGCGGCCGCCGTCGCCCACGACCTTGGCATGTCCGTGGAGGAGATCGCCCTCGCGCTCTCCGAGGCGGGCACCCTGTCCCGCTGGCGGATGGAGGTCACCGAGCGTCCGGACGGCGTCACGATCGTCAACGACGCCTACAACGCGAACCCCGAGTCCATGCGAGCCGCCCTGCGCGCGCTCACGGCGATGGGCCAGGCCCGACGGGCCGCGGGGGGCCGTACGTGGGCGGTGCTCGGGCAGATGGCCGAGCTCGGCGACGAGTCGCTGGCCGAGCACGACGCCGTCGGACGGCTCGCCGTCCGGCTCAACGTCAGCAAGCTCGTGGCAGTCGGGGGCAGGGAAGCGTCCTGGTTGCAACTGGGCGCCTATAACGAGGGTTCGTGGGGTGAGGAGTCGGTGCACGTGTCCGACGCACAGGCGGCGATCGACCTGTTGCGCAGCGAGCTGCGCCCGGGAGACGTCGTGCTCGTGAAGGCATCCAGGTCGGTGGGCCTGGAGAGCGTGGCACAGGCGCTGCTCGACAGCGGCATCGACGCCGGGGCTGATGCCCGATGATGAAGCAGATCCTCTTCGCGGGTGTGATCGGCCTGTTCCTGACCCTGGTCGGGACGCCGCTGCTCATCAAGCTGCTGGCCCGCAAGGGCTACGGCCAGTACATCCGGGACGACGGCCCGCGCGAGCACCACGCCAAGCGCGGTACGCCGACGATGGGCGGTATCGCCTTCATCCTGGCGACCCTCATCGCGTACTTCCTCAGCAAGCTGATCACCGGCGCGGCCCCGACCCTGTCGGGCCTGCTGGTGCTCGGCCTGATGGCGGGCATGGGCCTGGTCGGCTTCCTCGACGACTACATCAAGATCGTCAAGCGGCGTTCGCTCGGCCTGCGGGCCAAGGCCAAGATGGCCGGACAGCTGATCGTCGGCATCGCCTTCGCGCTGCTCGCCATCAACTTCGCGGACGTGCGCGGCAACACCCCCGCCTCCACCAAGCTCTCCTTCGTGGAGGACTTCGGCTGGACGATCGGCCCGGTGCTCTTCGTGGTCTGGGCGCTGTTCATGATCCTCGCGATGTCGAACGGCGTGAACCTCACCGACGGCCTCGACGGCCTCGCCACCGGCGCCTCCGTGATGGTCTTCGGCGCCTACACCTTCATCGGCGTCTGGCAGTTCCAGGAGTCCTGCGCCAACGCGCAGACCCTCACCAACCCGGCCGCCTGTTTCGAGGTCAGAGACCCACTCGATCTCGCCGTCGTCGCCTCCGCGTTGATGGGCGCCTGCTTCGGCTTCCTGTGGTGGAACACCTCGCCCGCCAAGATCTTCATGGGCGACACCGGCTCGCTCGCCCTCGGTGGCGCCCTGGCCGGTCTCGCGATCTGCTCGCGCACCGAGCTCCTGATCGCGCTCCTGGGCGGCCTGTTCGTCCTCATCACGATGTCCGTGGTCATCCAGGTCGGCTCCTTCAAGATGACCGGAAAGCGCGTCTTCCGCATGGCGCCGCTGCAACACCACTTCGAACTCAAGGGCTGGTCCGAAGTCCTCATCGTGGTCCGCTTCTGGATCATCCAGGGCATGTGCGTGATCGTCGGACTCGGCCTCTTCTACGCAGGATGGGCAGCCAAGAAGTGACCACGCCCCAGGATTCCTGGAACGGCAAGCACATCACCGTCGCCGGTCTCGGCGTGAGCGGCGTCAGCGCCGCCCGCGCCCTGGCCGGCCTCGGCGCGTCCGTGACCGTCGTCGACGGCGGCGACAGCGAGACGCACCGCGAGAAGGCCGCCCTGCTCGCGGACGAGGGCATCGCCGTACGGCTCGGGGACGCCGAGACGCTCCCCGAGGGCACGGAACTCGTCGTGACCTCCCCGGGCTGGAAGCCCTCGTCGCCGCTCTTCGCGGCGGCCGCCGCGAAGGGTGTCGACGTCGTCGGCGACGTCGAGATCGCCTGGCGGCTGCGCGGCCCGGACGCGGCCCCCTGGCTCGCGATCACCGGCACCAACGGCAAGACCACGACGACCCAGATGCTCGCGTCGATCCTGGAGGCGGCGGGTCTGCGCACGGCGGCCGTCGGCAACATCGGCACCCCGATCGTCGACGTCGTCCTCGAAGGCGACGACGCCTACGACGTGTTCGCCGTCGAGCTCTCCTCGTACCAGCTGCACTGGGCGCCCTCCCTGCGCGCCCACTCCGGCGCCGTCCTGAACCTCGCGCCCGACCACCTCGACTGGCACGGCTCCATGGAGGCGTACGCCGCCGACAAGGGCCGCATCTACGAGGGCAATCAGGTCGCCTGCGTCTACAACGTCGCGGACAAGGCCACCGAGGACCTGGTCCGCGAGGCCGACGTCGAGGAGGGCTGCCGCGCCATCGGCTTCACCCTCGGCACCCCCGGCCCCTCCGAACTCGGCGTCGTCGACGGCATCCTGGTGGACCGGGCCTTCGTCGAGAACCGGCAGAAGAACGCCCAGGAGCTCGCCGAGATCTCCGACGTCAACCCGCCGGCCCCGCACAACATCGCCAACGCCCTCGCGGCGGCGGCCCTCGCCCGCGCCTTCGGCGTCGAGCCCCAGGCCGTCCGCGAGGGACTGCGCAACTTCACGCCGGACGCGCACCGCATCGCGCACGTCGCCGACGTCGACGGGGTCGCGTACGTCGACGACTCCAAGGCGACCAACACCCATGCCACGCAGGCCTCGTTGGCCGCGTACGAGTCCATCGTGTGGATCGCCGGCGGCCTGGCCAAGGGCGCGACCTTCGACGAGCTCGTCACCGGCGCCGCGAAGCGGCTGCGCGGCGTCGTGCTCATCGGCCAGGACCGCGCGCTGATCCGCGAAGCCCTGGAGCGACACGCCCCGGAAGTCCCGGTGGTCGACCTCGAGCGGACCGACACTGGGGCGATGTCGGCGGCGGTGCAGGAGGCGGCACGGCTCGCCCGCCCGGGCGACACCGTCCTGATGGCCCCGGCCTGCGCGTCGATGGACATGTTCACCAACTACAACAAGCGTGGCGAGGCGTTCGCGGCAGCGGTCCGCGAACTCGGCGCCACCAGCGTCTGACGGGACCCCCGGGTGCCCGGTGACGCCGGGCACCCTCGGGAGGGGACGTGGCAGCGTTGACGGAAGGCTCAGGGGCTCGGGGGAGCGGCAATGCCCGGTAGTGCCCGTACGACCAAGCGCCCCGCCGCACCGCCCCGCAGGACCAGCAAGGTCTACCGGGCCCGCGCCAACCCCGTGCGCACCTTCTACGGGCGCGCCCGCCGCGCCTGGGACCGGCCGCTCACCGCGTACTACCTGATCCTCGGCGCCGCGTCCCTGCTCACCGTGCTCGGCCTCGTGATGGTCTACTCGGCGTCGATGATCACGGCCCTGCAGATGGGCCTGTCCAGTTCGTACTTCTTCCGCAAGCAGTTCGTCGCGGCCGTGCTCGGCACGATCCTGCTGCTCGTCGCGATGCGGATGCCGGTCAAGTTGCACCGCGCGCTCGCCTACCCGATCCTCGCCGTCAGCGTCTTCCTCATGGTCCTCGTGCAGATCCCGGGGATAGGAGTGTCGATCAACGGCAACCAGAACTGGATCTCGCTCGGCGGCCCCTTCATGCTCCAGCCCAGCGAGTTCGGGAAGCTGGCGCTCATCCTGTGGGGCGCCGACCTGCTGGCCCGCAAGCACGACAAGCGGCTGCTGACCCAGTGGAAGCACATGCTGGTGCCGCTGGTCCCCGTCGCCTTCCTGCTGCTCGGACTCATCATGCTCGGCGGCGACATGGGCACCGCGATCCTTCTCACAGCCATCCTGTTCGGCCTGTTGTGGCTGGCCGGCGCCCCCACCCGGCTCTTCGTCGGGGTGCTCGCGGTCGCCGGCGCCATCGGGATCATGCTCATCAAGACCAGCCCGAACCGTATGGCGCGCCTGGCCTGTCTGGGCCGTGCCGACGCCGGGCCCGACGATCTGTGCTGGCAGGGACTGCACGGGATCTACGCCCTGGCCTCCGGCGGACTCTTCGGTTCCGGCCTGGGGGCGAGTGTGGAAAAATGGGGTCAACTTCCCGAAGCGCACACCGACTTCATCTTTGCCATCACCGGTGAGGAACTGGGCCTGGCGGGGACGCTGTCGGTGCTCGCCCTGTTCGCGGCTCTAGGCTATGCGGGTATCCGCGTGGCCGGACGCACGGAGGACCCCTTCGTTCGATACGCCGCGGGTGGCGTGACGACCTGGATCACGGCGCAGGCCGTGGTCAACATCGGTGCGGTGCTCGGCCTGCTGCCGATCGCCGGAGTCCCGCTCCCGCTGTTCTCGTACGGGGGTTCGGCGCTGCTGCCGACCATGTTCGCCGTAGGACTTCTGATCGCGTTCGCGCGGGACGAACCGGCGGCGCGGGCGGCCCTCGCCATGCGGCAGCCACGGATGAGATGGAACACGATGCGACGGCGCGCTCAGGCGCGTTCGTCCGGAGAGCGGTGAATTTCGGTGCATGTCGTACTCGCCGGTGGGGGGACCGCCGGCCACATCGAGCCGGCGCTCGCCCTCGCGGACGCCCTGCGCAGGCAGGACCCGACCGTGGGGATCACGGCGCTCGGCACGGAGCGCGGCCTGGAGACCCGTCTCGTACCGGAGCGCGGCTACGATCTCGCGCTGATCCCCGCCGTACCCCTGCCGCGCAAGCCCACCCCTGAACTGATCACGGTCCCGGGGCGGCTGCGCGGCACCATCAAGGCCGCCGAGCAGATCCTGGAGCGCACCAAGGCCGACGCCGTCGTCGGCTTCGGCGGCTACGTGGCCCTGCCCGGCTATCTCGCCGCCAAGCGGCTCGGCGTGCCGATCGTGGTGCACGAGGCCAACGCCCGGCCGGGTCTGGCCAACAAGATCGGCTCGCGGTACGCGGCCCAGGTCGCGGTCTCCACGCCCGACAGCAAGCTGCGGAACGCCCGCTACATCGGCATCCCGCTGCGCCGCACCATCGCGCTGCTCGACCGGGCCCAGATGCGCCCGGAGGCCCGTGCCGCGTTCGGCCTCGACCCGAACCTGCCGACGCTGCTGGTCTCCGGCGGCTCGCAGGGCGCCCGGCACCTCAACGAGGTCGTCCAGCGCGTCGCCCCGCTGCTCCAGCAGTCCGGCATCCAGATCCTGCACGTGGTCGGCCCGAAGAACGAACTGCCGCAGGTCCAGCAGATGCCGGGGATGCCCCCGTACATCCCGGTACCGTACGTGGACCGGATGGACCTCGCGTACGCCGCGGCCGACATGATGCTCTGCCGCGCGGGCGCGATGACCGTCGCCGAACTCTCCGCCGTCGGGCTCCCGGCCGCCTACGTCCCGCTGCCCATCGGCAACGGCGAACAGCGGCTGAACGCCCAGCCGGTGGTCAAGGCCGGCGGCGGCCTGCTGGTCGACGACGCGGAGCTGACCCCCGAGTGGGTCCAGGGCAACGTCCTGCCCGTCCTCGCCGACCCGCACCGGCTGTACGAGATGTCCCGCGCCGCCTCCGAGTTCGGCCGCAGGGACGCCGACGACCTCCTCGTCGGAATGGTGTACGAGGCGATCAACTCGCGTCACTAGCGGACGTGCGGATGTGAAGGCAGGGGAGCGTGGCCAAGGCGACCACCGCGGACCGCGGCGAACGCGACAGGACCGGGACGCCCGAACCGCCCCCCGCCCCCACGAGGGTGCGCATGCCGAGCGTGCGCACCCTCGTCGTGACCGGAGTGCTGCTCGTCCTCGCCGTGGCGGGCGGCATCTGGCTCCTCTACGGCTCCCAGTGGCTGCGTGTGGACCGCGTGACCACCTCGGGCACCGAGGTCCTGACCCCGGCCGAGGTGCGGGACGCGGCCGCCGTGCCGGTCGGCGCCCCGCTGGTCTCGGTCGACACCGACGCCATCGAGGCCCGGCTGCGGCGGAAACTGACGCGGATCGACTCGGTGGACGTCGTCCGTTCCTGGCCGCACGGAATCGGGCTGAAAGTGACGGAACGCAAGCCGGTTCTCCTCAGTGAAGACTCCAGAAATTCGGGCAAGTTCGTCGAAATTGACCGTAAAGGCGTCCGTTTCGCGACGGTCGACAAGGCCCCCGAAGGCGTTCCCCGCCTCGAATTGACGCCGGATCACAGCGGCGCCGCGGCCAGTCTGCGCCGCTTCGGCCCCGACCGGCTGGTGCGGGAGGCGGTGCGCGTCGCGGGGCAGCTGCCGCCGGGAGTCGCGCGCGACACCCGGAATCTCAAGGTCCGTTCGTACGACGCCATCTCGCTGGAGCTCACCCGGGGGCGGGTCGTCGAGTGGGGAAGTGCCGAGAAGGGCGCGGCCAAGGCGCGTGCACTCGTCGCTCTCATGAAAGCAGCCCCGAAGGCCCGGCACTTCGACGTGAGTGTCCCCACCGCCCCGGCCTCGTCGCGGAGTTGACGCTCATCGGCGCAGGCCAGCACCCTGGTTGGGCAGCGCTACGGCTGATCACATAGGGTGAAAAGAAAAACGGGAGGTTCGGCGTGTTCGTTGAACGGGCGCCACTTGTCGACTTAGTGTCAGGTTCGGAAGAGTCCAGGAAACAGACACACTGGTAACCCTAAACTTCAGCGTTAGGGTTCGGGTCGGCAGTCGACTAGTACTCAACTAGTGGTCCGGACCGTCCCAATTCGGCATCAGTCGTCGCACCGTAGAAGCGAAGCGGCGACACGTAACTCGAGGCGAGAGGCCTTCGACGTGGCAGCACCGCAGAACTACCTCGCAGTCATCAAAGTCATCGGTGTCGGCGGCGGTGGTGTCAATGCCATCAACCGGATGATCGAGGTCGGTCTCAAGGGCGTCGAGTTCATCGCCATCAACACCGACGCGCAAGCCCTGTTGATGAGCGACGCGGACGTCAAGCTCGACGTCGGCCGTGAACTCACCCGCGGACTCGGCGCCGGAGCCAATCCGGCCGTCGGACGCAAGGCGGCCGAGGACCACCGCGAGGAGATCGAGGAGGTCCTCAAGGGGGCCGACATGGTCTTCGTCACCGCCGGTGAAGGCGGCGGCACCGGCACCGGCGGCGCACCCGTCGTGGCCAACATCGCGCGCTCGCTCGGCGCCCTCACGATCGGCGTGGTCACCCGCCCGTTCACCTTCGAGGGCCGGCGCCGGGCGAACCAGGCGGAGGACGGCATCGCCGAGCTCCGCGAAGAGGTCGACACCCTCATCGTCATTCCGAACGACCGGCTCCTGTCCATCTCGGACCGGCAGGTCTCCGTCCTCGACGCCTTCAAGTCGGCGGACCAGGTCCTGCTCTCCGGTGTCCAGGGCATCACCGACCTCATCACCACCCCGGGTCTCATCAACCTCGACTTCGCGGACGTCAAGTCCGTCATGTCCGAGGCGGGTTCGGCACTCATGGGCATCGGCTCGGCCCGCGGCGACGACCGCGCCGTGGCCGCCGCGGAGATGGCGATCTCCTCGCCGCTCCTCGAGGCGTCCATCGACGGCGCCCGCGGCGTGCTGCTCTCCATCTCCGGCGGCTCCGATCTCGGCCTGTTCGAGATCAACGAGGCCGCCCAGCTGGTCAGCGAGGCCGCGCACCCCGAGGCGAACATCATCTTCGGCGCCGTCATCGACGACGCCCTCGGCGACGAGGTGCGGGTCACCGTGATCGCCGCCGGCTTCGACGGCGGCCAGCCGCCGAACAAGCGGGACAACGTGATCGGTTCGGCCTCGGCCAAGCGCGAGGAGCCCGCCCCGGCCTCGCGTCCGGCGTCGGCCCCCGAGCCCTCGCGCCCGAGCTTCGGCTCGCTCGGCAGCGTCACCCCGCGGGAGGAGCCCAAGGCTCCGGAGCCCGTCGAGGCCGCGCCGGTCAACGAGGCGCCGGCCGTCCCGGTCACCCCGCCCCAGGTGCCCCGGCCGTCCTACCCGGACAGCCAGGCCGAGGAGCTGGACGTCCCGGACTTCCTGAAGTGACGTTCCTGGGCCTGATGGGGACGTCGCCGAAGTGATAGGACAGCGCGACACCGTGAGCGGCGCGCACTTCGCCTTCACCGACCGGTGGGGCGGGGTGAGCGCCGCTCCGTACGCGGAGCTCAACCTCGGCGGCGCGGTCGGTGACGACCCCGCGGCCGTCCTGCGCAACCGGGAACGGGCGGCGCGGGAACTCGGCCTCGAGCCGGGCCGGGTGGTCTGGATGAACCAGGTGCACGGGCCCGACGTCGAGGTGGTGGACGGACCCTGGGGCCCGGACGCCGACATTCCGTGCGTCGACGCGATCGTGACCACGCGGCGCGGGCTCGCCCTCGCCGTGCTCACCGCGGACTGCACACCCGTCCTGCTCGCCGACCCGGTCGCCGGTGTCGTTGCCGCCGCACACGCGGGGCGCCCCGGCATGATCGCCGGAGTTGTCCCCGCCGCGGTCGGCGCGATGGTGCGGCTCGGCGCGGACCCGGACCGGATCGTGGCCCGTACCGGACCCGCGGTCTGCGGGCGGTGCTACGAAGTCCCGGCCGAGATGCGCGCGGACGTCGCCGCGGTGGAACCCGCGGCGCACGCCGAGACCAGTTGGGGCACCCCGGCCGTCGACGTGACCGCCGGTGTGCACGCGCAACTGGAGCGGCTGGGGGTGCGCGACCGCGAGCAGTCGCCGGTGTGCACCCTCGAATCGCACGACCACTTCTCCTACCGCCGCGACAAGGCCACCGGCCGGCTCGCCGGCTACGTCTGGCTGGACTGATACGACATGACGGACCTTCAGGGACCTTCGGACCTCCAGGGCCGCGAGGCCGAACTCGCCTCGAACCTGGCGGCGGTGGAGGAACGTATCTCTGCCGCGTGCGCGGCCGCCGGCCGCAAGCGCGAGGACGTGACCCTGATCGTGGTCACCAAGACCTACCCCGCGAGCGACGTGCGGATCCTGTCCGGGCTCGGCGTGCGGCACGTGGCCGAGAACCGCGACCAGGACGCCGCCCCCAAGGCCGCGGAATGTGCGGATCTGCCCCTCACATGGCACTTCGTCGGCCAGTTGCAGACCAACAAGGTCCGTTCCGTGGTCGGTTATGCCGGTCTGGTGCAGTCCGTCGACCGCGCGAAGCTCGTCACGGCCCTGTCCAAGGAGGCCGTGCGGGCCGAGCGCGAGCTGGGCTGTCTGATCCAGGTCGCGCTCGACGCCGAGGAGGACGGGCGCGGTGAGCGCGGCGGCGTGGGAGTGGGGGGAGTGGAGGAACTGGCCGCCCGCGTGGCCGAGGCTCCGGGGCTGCGGCTCGACGGTCTGATGACGGTCGCGCCGCTCACGGGGGCCTACGCGGGGCGGCAACAGGCGGCGTTCGAGCGGCTCATGGATTTGTCGACTCACCTGCGCGTGGCCCATCCGGCTGCGAACATGGTGTCGGCAGGGATGAGTTCGGACCTCGAAGAGGCTGTGGCGGCCGGAGCGACACATGTGCGCGTCGGTACGGCGGTCCTCGGAGTCCGACCCAGGCTCGGGTAACGTCGCCAAGAAGTCGGACCACAGCAGAAAATATGGTCATTCTCGCTGATGGGCGGGGAGATCGCGTGGATCGCGGGCACATTGGTTGACGTCAGCCTCAGCCGATCCACCACAGAGCGGAGGACTCAGAGCATGGCCGGCGCGATGCGCAAGATGGCGGTCTACCTCGGCCTCGTGGAGGACGATGGGTACGACGGCCGGGGGTTCGACCCCGACGACGACTTCGAGCCCGAGCTCGACCCCGAGCCCGAGCGTGACCGCCGACGGCACGAGCCGTCGCACTCGTCACACAACTCCCGCCCGGCAGAAGCGGACGAATCGGTACGAGTGGTGCAGGCCCCCGCGCCGCGCGAGCCGGTGCGCCAGCCCGCGTCGCTGACCGCCGATTCCGGACGTCCGGCGCGAATCGCCCCCGTGGCATCCATCACACCTGAACGTCAGAGCCTGGAGAAGAACGCACCGGTGATCATGCCCAAGGTCGTGTCCGAGCGGGAGCCGTACCGCATCACCACGCTGCACCCGCGGACCTACAACGAGGCCCGTACCATCGGGGAACACTTCCGCGAGGGCACTCCGGTGATCATGAATCTGACGGAGATGGACGACACCGACGCGAAGCGACTTGTCGACTTTGCGGCCGGTCTGGTGTTCGGTCTGCACGGGAGCATCGAGCGGGTGACTCAGAAGGTGTTCCTGTTGTCGCCTGCTAACGTCGATGTCACGGCGGAGGACAAGGCCCGCATCGCAGAGGGCGGGTTCTTCAACCAGAGCTGAGACGCAGCACTAGTTCAACGGCTAGCTATGTACTAGTCACGAGGCACGAGACACAGGGGAGAGGGAACCACCGACATGGGCGTGGTTTTGGATGTGGTCTACATCGCGCTGATGTGTTTCCTCATCGTGCTGATCTTCCGGCTGGTCATGGACTACGTCTTCCAGTTCGCCCGCTCGTGGCAACCCGGCAAGGCGATGGTGGTCGTTCTGGAGGCCACCTACACTGTCACTGATCCACCGCTCAAGCTTCTGCGGCGGTTCATTCCGCCGCTGCGTCTCGGGGGCGTGGCGCTCGACCTGTCCTTCTTCGTACTGATGATCATCGTCTACATCCTGATCTCCGTCGTGAGCCGGCTGTGAGCACGATGTCAATTACGGTCTTGCCGAATGCCGACGACAACGTTGAGGTGAAGAGATGCCGTTGACCCCCGAGGACGTGCGGAACAAGCAGTTCACGACCGTCCGCCTCCGAGAAGGCTATGACGAGGACGAGGTCGATGCCTTCCTCGATGAGGTCGAAGCCGAACTGACCCGTCTCCTTCGTGAGAACGAGGACCTGCGCGCCAAACTCGCCGCAGCCACCCGTGCCGCTGCACAGAACCAGCAGCAGGGCGGCATGCGCAAGGGCCCCGGTGGCCCCGAGGGCCAGGGCGGTCCGCAGGACCAGCAGGGTCCGCCGCAGGGTATGCGCGGTCCCGGCGCCCCCGTGCCCGCCGGCATATCGGGCCCGCCGCAGCAGCAGATGGGTGGCCCCATGGGCGGCCCCCCGCAGCTGCCGAGCGGTGCCCCGCAGCTTCCGGCCGGTCCCGGTGGCCACGGTCCGCAGGGACCTGGCCCGCAGGGTCCCGGTCCGATGGGCCAGGGCCCGGGTCCGATGGGCCAGGGTCAGCTCGGCCAGGGTCAGCTCGGTGGTCCCCAGGGACAGCTGAGCGGCCCGATGGGCGGCCCCATGGGCGGCCACGGCGGTCCCCCGCAGATGCAGCAGCCCGGCCAGGGTCCCGGTGGCGACAGCGCCGCGCGTGTCCTCTCGCTGGCCCAGCAGACCGCCGACCAGGCGATCGCCGAGGCCCGCTCCGAGGCGAACAAGATCGTCGGCGAGGCCCGCAGCCGCGCCGAGGGTCTCGAGCGTGACGCCCGTGCCAAGGCCGACGCCCTGGAGCGGGACGCGCAGGAGAAGCACCGCGTCGCGATGGGCTCCCTGGAGTCCGCTCGCGCCACGCTGGAGCGCAAGGTCGAGGACCTGCGCGGCTTCGAGCGCGAGTACCGCACGCGTCTGAAGTCGTACCTGGAGTCGCAGCTGCGTCAGCTGGAGAGCCAGGGCGACGAGTCGCTGGCCCCGCCGCGCAACCCGGCCGCCGCGTCGCTGCCGCCGTCCCCGGCGCCGTCGATGGCTCCGGCCGGTGCGGGTGCCCCGTCCTACGGTGGCAACCAGACCATGGGCGGCAACCCGCCGGCCGGTGGTCCGTCCTACGGCGGCCAGCAGCAGATGTCGCCCGCGATGACGCAGCCGATGGCGCCGGTGCGGCCGCAGGCCCCGCAGCCGATGCAGCAGGCTCCGTCGCCGATGCGCGGTTTCCTCATCGACGAGGACGACAACTAAGCGGCGCCCCGCGCGCCTGAGAAGGCGTCGGCGTTCATTCAGGACCTGGCCCGGATCGTTTCTGCGATCCGGGCCAGGGCCTTTTCCGCTCCGCTCGGGGTGGGAGTTCATGTGTGCTCGCGCACAAAACGCCGAAGGGCCGGTCCCGCCGGATTTCTCTGGCGGGGCCGGCCCTTCGGGCTGTGCCGGGTGTGATCTACGCCTTCTTGAGGCGGAACTCCAGGCTCAGACCCTCGTCTGTGAACGGCTCGCCGTAGGTGGCGTCCGCCTCACCCGCGGAGAAGTCCGTGGCCAGGACCTCGTCCGCGATCAGGCCCGAGTGCTCGGCCAGGGCCGCGGTCACCGCCGGGTCCGTGGACGACCAGCGCAGGGCGATCCGGTCGGCGACGTCGAGGCCGCTGTTCTTGCGGGCCTCCTGGATCAGCCGGATCGCGTCACGGGCCAGGCCGGCCTGTCGCAGCTCCTCGGTGATCTCCAGGTCGAGGGCCACGGTGGCGCCGGAGTCCGAGGCCACGGACCAGCCCTCGCGCGGGGTCTCCGTGATGATGACCTCGTCCGGGGCCAGGGTGACCGTCTCGCCCTCGATCTCGACCGTCGCGGTGCCCTCGCGCAGTGCCAGGGACAGTGCGGCGGCGTCGGCGGCGGCCACGGCCTTCGCGACGTCCTGGACGCGCTTGCCGAAGCGCTTGCCGAGCGCCCGGAAGTTCGCCTTGGCCGTCGTGTCGACCAGCGAGCCGCCCACCTCGGACAGCGAGGCCAGCGAGCTGACGTTCAGCTCCTCGGTGATCTGCGCGTGCAGCTCCGGGGACAGCGCCTCGAAGCCGGACGCCGCGACGAGCGCCCGCGACAGCGGCTGACGGGTCTTGACGCCCGACTCCGCGCGCGTGGCGCGGCCCAGCTCGACGAGCCGGCGCACGAGCGCCATCTGCGTCGACAGCGTCGGGTCGATCGCCGCGGTGTCCGCCTCGGGCCACGAGGACAGGTGCACCGACTCCGGCGCGTCCGGCGTCACCGGCACGACCAGGTCCTGCCAGACCCGCTCCGTGATGAACGGCGTGAGCGGCGCCATCAGCTGAGTGACCGTCACGACCACGTCGTGCAGGGTGCGCAGCGCGGCCTTGTCGCCCTGCCAGAAGCGACGGCGCGAGCGGCGCACGTACCAGTTCGACAGGTCGTCGACGAAGGCCGACAGGAGCTTGCCGGCACGCTGGGTGTCGTACGCCTCCAGGGCCTTGGTGACCTCGTCCGTGAGCTGGTGCAGCTCGGACAGCAGCCAGCGGTCCAGGACACCGCGGTCGGCCGGGGCCGGATCCGCGGCGCTGGGCGCCCAGTTCGACGTACGGGCGTACAGGGCCTGGAAGGCCACCGTGTTCCAGTACGTGAGGAGCGTCTTGCGGACGACCTCCTGGATGGTGCCGTGGCCGACGCGGCGCGCCGCCCACGGGGAGCCGCCGGCCGCCATGAACCAGCGCACGGCGTCCGCGCCGTGCTGGTCCATCAGCGGGATCGGCTGCAGGATGTTCCCCAGGTGCTTGGACATCTTGCGGCCGTCCTCGGCCAGGATGTGGCCGAGGCACACGACGTTCTCGTACGAGGACTTGTCGAAGACCAGGGTGCCGACGGCCATCAGCGTGTAGAACCAGCCACGGGTCTGGTCGATGGCCTCGGAGATGAACTGGGCCGGGTACCGGCTCTCGAACAGCTCCTTGTTCTTGTACGGGTAGCCCCACTGCGCGAACGGCATCGAGCCCGAGTCGTACCAGGCGTCGATCACCTCGGGCACGCGCACCGCGTCGAGGGAGCAGCCCTCGGCGGTGCAGGTGAAGCTGACGTCGTCGATGTACGGGCGGTGCGGGTCGAGCGAGGACTGGTCGGTGCCGGTCAGCTCGGAGAGCTCCGCGCGGGAGCCGACGCAGGTGAGGTGGCCCTCCTCGCAGCGCCAGATGGGCAGCGGGGTGCCCCAGTAGCGGTTGCGGGACAGCGCCCAGTCGATGTTGTTGCTCAGCCAGTCGCCGAAGCGGCCGTGCTTGACCGTGTCCGGGAACCAGTTCGTCTTCTCGTTCTCCTCGAGAAGGCGGTCCTTGACGGCCGTCGTCCTGATGTACCAGGACGGCTGCGCGTAGTAGAGCAGCGCCGTGTGGCAGCGCCAGCAGTGCGGGTAGCTGTGCTCGTACGGGACGTGCAGGAACAGCAGGCCGCGCGCGTCCAGGTCCGCGGTGAGCGCCTCGTCGGCCTTCTTGAAGAAGACGCCGCCGACCAGCGGGACGTCGGCCGCGAAGGTGCCGTCGGGCTGCACCGGGTTGACCACCGGCAGGCCGTACGCGCGGCAGACCTTGAGGTCGTCCTCACCGAACGCGGGGGACTGGTGGACCAGACCCGTACCGTCCTCGGTCGTCACGTACTCGGCGTTGACCACATAGTGGGCTTCCGCCGGGAACTCCACGAGCTCGAACGGACGTTGGTACTTCCAGCGCTCCATCTCCGCGCCGGTGAAGGACTCGCCGGTCGTCTCCCAGCCCTCGCCGAGCGCCTTCGCGAGGAGCGGCTCGGCGACGACGAGCTTCTCCTCGCCGTTCGTCGCCACGACGTAGCGGACCTCGGGGTGCGCGGCGACCGCCGTGTTGGACACCAGGGTCCAGGGGGTCGTCGTCCAGACCAGGAGCGAGGCCTGGCCGGCCAGCGGACCGGAGGTGAGGGGGAAACGGACGTAGACCGACGGGTCCACGACCGTCTCGTAGCCCTGCGCGAGCTCGTGGTCCGACAGGCCCGTGCCGCAGCGCGGGCACCAGGGGGCGACGCGGTGGTCCTGGACCAGCAGGCCCTTGTTGAAGATCTCCTTCAGCGACCACCAGACGGACTCGACGTACTCCGGGTCCATCGTCCGGTACGCGTCGTCGAGGTCGACCCAGTAACCCATGCGGGTCGTCAGCTCGGTGAAGGCGTCGGTGTGCCGGGTCACGGACTCGCGGCACTTCGCGTTGAACTCCGCGATGCCGTACGCCTCGATGTCCTTCTTGCCGCTGAAGCCGAGCTCCTTCTCGACCGCCAGCTCCACCGGGAGGCCGTGGCAGTCCCAGCCCGCCTTGCGCCCCACGTGATAGCCGCGCATCGTGCGGAAGCGGGGGAAGACGTCCTTGAAGACGCGGGCCTCGATGTGGTGGGCACCCGGCATGCCGTTGGCCGTGGGCGGGCCCTCGTAGAACACCCACTCGGGGCGCCCTTCGGACTGCTCCAGGGTCTTGGCGAAGATCTTCTGCTCGCGCCAGAAGTCGAGCACGGCGTGCTCGAGGGCGGGCAGGTCGACCTGGGCGGGCACCTGGCGGTACTGCGTCATCAGTCTTCCTCCGGCGGACGTGCTTCTCTCCGTCGGAGGGACGAGAGCCTGTGTGCTGTACGCCGTGTGCGGCGCGCTCCCGCGGTACCACCCTCCTTGGCCCGCTGCGGCGCCGGTGCGCGCCTCGGTGGGCCCCCTCATTGGGTTCGCGACGCCGGGTCTACCGGCCGCTGCGGTGCTGCGGCTTTCTTCCGGCGGCTCCGGGGTGATCTTCGCGTCGCGCTCGCCCCCGGGCTTCCACCGTCCCCGGGTCGCTCATGGCTGCGTACGCCGCTACTCGTCCCCATCCAAGCCTTTCGCTCCGGCCAGTGTACGGCGCCCGGGCGGGCGCGGCCGACCGGATTTGCGGCGGGCCGGGGACGGGGACGTCGGCGGGCGGGGTCAGGCGTGCTGGGGGACCTCGTCCTTGAGGCTGCCGCGGACCTGCTCCCGCAGTTCGGGGCTGTCGGTGTGACCGTGGACGGAGACGGCGTGCTCGGCGGCGGCGCGCACGACCTCTTCCTCCTCGCCCGAGATGGTCAGCGTGCAGTTCATGACGCTGGGGAACTCACGACAGTCGGCTACTTTGCGCATGATGATGCACCTTCTCCGCTTTTGCCACATTCTATGCCCGGGAGGTGGCGAGGGAGAGGTGCGGGGCGACCGTCCTGCCGGGGCCGGCCGCGGGGGAGCGGGGTGACCCGAACGGCGCCCCGGGGCGCGGCGCGCGGAGCGGCGGATTACCGGGCGGGGAGCTGGGCACAACGGTTTCGAGCCACGGCGCGGCGGGTGCCCGTCCCGTTGCCGCGGGCCCCGAGTCGATTTATCGTCCCAGCACGATTCGCGTGCAAGATCACAAATTGTGAAGGGGCCGCGGCCATGGTGGCGAAGAAGACCGCCGTTCAGCAGTCTGCGACCGGCAGATCCACGGGCACCGGCAAGGCGGGCACGGGCAAGGAGGCCACCGGTAAGGCGGTGAAGTCCACGTCCAGGAAGACCGCGGCCTCGGCGCCCGACGCCGCCACACCGAAGGAGACCGCCACCGGCAAGAAGTCCGCCGCCGTGAAGAGCGCGGCCAAGGGGGCGGATGCCCAGAAGGCCACCACGAAGAAGGCCACGACCACGAAGGCCACCACCAAGAAGGCGACCGCAGGTGCCTCCGGCGCCCCGGAGGGGAAACGTACGACGAAGAAGGCGGCGGCGAAGAAGACAACGGCCAAGGCGGCGGCGAAGAAGGCCGGCGTCGCCGCGGGACGCAAGGGCGCGAAGAAGACGGCCGAGGACGCGGACGAGACCGCGAGGACGACGGGAGCCACGACAGTGGTTGCGAAGAAGACTCAGGGCACGGCCACGGCGGCGCAGCAGCCCGGCGCGGTTCCCAAGGCGAGGGGCACCGCCGTCGAACCCGGCGAGCTGGCCGTACGGCCGGGCGAGGACCCCTGGACCCCGGACGAGGTCGCCGAGGCGCGTGCCGAGCTGCAGAGCGAGGCACTGCGGCTCGGCAGCGAGATCGCCGCGGCCGAGGAGGGCCTGGCCGGCCTGATGCGGGACTCCGGCGACGGCGCGGGCGACGACGACGCCGACACCGGCACGAAGAACATCACGCGCGAGCACGAGATGGCCCTGGCGGCCAACGCGCGCGAGATGCTGGAGCAGACCGAGCACGCCCTGCAGCGCCTGGACGCCGGCACCTACGGGCTCTGCGAGAACTGCGGCAACCCGATCGGCAAGGCCCGGATGCAGGCCTTCCCCCGGGCGACCCTGTGTGTGGAGTGCAAGCAGAAGCAGGAGCGCCGCTACTGAACCGCTCCCGAGGCGCGTGACGTACTCTCGTCCTCAGTCAGGTACCTAGGTCGAGGGACTCACGTGGCAGAGGCGGAGCGCATCATCGGTACGCCGGATTCTTCCGAGGCAGGGGCGGCCGAGCCGGACAAGGCCGACGAGGCCGCCGCTCAGGATCCGCAGGAGGCTCCGGAGCAGGAGACGACCGCCGAGCGGCCCAGGGGCGCGCGGCGCATCGCCGTGCTGTTCGCCGTGGCCGCGCTGGCGTACGCCCTCGACCTGGTCAGCAAGCTGATCGTGGTCGCGAAGCTGGAGCACCGGGAGTCCATCCAGATCCTCGGTGACTGGCTCCAGCTCGAGGTCATCCGCAACCCGGGCGCGGCCTGGGGCGTCGGCGAGGCCTTCACGATCATCTTCACCGTGATCGCGGCGGCCGTGATCGTCGTCATCGTGCGGCTCGCCAGGAAGCTCTACAGCCTGCCGTGGGCGATCGCGCTCGGCCTGCTCCTGGGCGGTGCGCTCGGCAATCTCACCGACCGGATCTTCCGCGCCCCCGGCGTCTTCGAGGGCGCCGTGGTCGACTTCATCGCGCCGAAGAACTACCCGGTGTTCAATCTCGCCGACTCCGCCATCGTGTGCGGCGGCATCCTGATCGTGCTGCTCTCGTTCCGCGGCATCGACCCCGACGGGACCGTGCACAAGGACTGAGCCGAGGGCCCCGCCCGGACCCGGGCCAGGGCCTCGCGGTCGGGAGTGCCGGTGCGCTCCGGCATACTCGATGCGTGAGCACGATTCCCGAGATCCGAACCCTGCCCGTGCCCGACGGCCTGGAGGGCGAGCGCGTCGACGCCGCCATCTCCCGCATGTTCGGCTTCTCCCGCACCAAGGCCGCCGAGCTCGCCGCCGCCGGGAAGGTCACGGTCGACGGGTCGGTCGTGGGCAAGTCCGAGCGGGTGCACGGCGGGGCCTGGCTCGAGGTCGAGATGCCGCAGGCGGCCGCGCCGGTGCAGATCGTCGCCGAGCCCGTCGAGGGCATGGAGATCGTCTACGACGACGACGACATCGTGGTGATCGTGAAGCCGGTGGGCGTCGCCGCCCACCCGAGCCCCGGCTGGACCGGCACGACCGTGATCGGCGGCCTCGCCGCCGCCGGGTACCGGATCTCCACCTCCGGCGCCGCCGAGCGCCAGGGCATCGTGCACCGCCTCGACGTGGGCACCTCGGGCCTGATGGTCGTCGCCAAGTCCGAGCGGGCGTACACCTCGCTCAAGCGCCAGTTCAAGGAGCGGATCCCGGACAAGCGCTACCACGCGCTCGTGCAGGGCCACCCCGACCCGATGAGCGGCACCATCGACGCCCCCATCGGCCGCCACCCGAACCACGACTACAAGTGGGCGGTCATCGCCGAGGGCAAGCCGTCGGTGACGCACTACGACCTGATCGAGGCGTTCCGCTCCGCGTCGCTGCTCGACATCAAGCTGGAGACGGGCCGCACCCACCAGATCCGCGTGCACATGTCCGCGCACCGGCACCCCTGCGTCGGCGACCTCACCTACGGCGCCGACCCCACGCTCGCCAAGCGCCTCGGCGTCTCGCGCCAGTGGCTGCACGCGGTGCGGCTCGGCTTCGAGCACCCTTCGGACGGCCGCTGGGTCGAGTTCGAGAGCGCCTACCCCGAGGACCTGCAGACCGCGCTCGACCGGGTGAGGGAAGAGAGCTCGTGAGCGGCTTCGGCGTCCGCGTCGCGCTGTCCGAGGCGGACCGGGAGTCCTGCTTCGCCGTGCGCCGGGACGTGTTCGTCGCCGAGCAGGGCGTGCCCGAGGAGCTGGAGTACGACACGTACGACGCGGGCGCGGTGCACGTGCTCGCGGTGCGGGCGGACGGGGTGCCGCTGGGCACGGGCCGGCTGCTGACCGGCGAGGCCGCCGCGGTGAAGAACGGGGGCGCGGCGGACGTCGGCGCCCTCGGCCGGCTCGCCGTGACCAAGGCCGCGCGCGGGCTCGGCGTGGGCGCGGCGCTGGTGCGCGCCATCGAGGACGCGGCCCGCGAGCGGGGCCTCGCGGCGGTGGACCTGCACGCGCAGACCCACGCCCTGGGCTTCTACGAGCGGCTCGGCTACGAGGTGTACGGACCTGAGTTCCCCGACGCGGGGATCCCGCACCGGGCGATGCGCAAGCCGCTCGACTGAGGCCCCCTCGTGTCCGGTTCGACCGGATACGCGTGGCACCCTTGAGGCCTGACATCCTTGATCGTCGAGCCTGGTCGGAGCCCCCGTGGATCAATTGGCCCTGCTGTTCGCGCTGTTGCTCGGGGCCGTCCTGAGCGTTCCGCTCGGGGACCGGCTCGGACTGCCCTCGCCGGTCCTGATGACCCTGCTCGGCCTCGTGCTCGCCCTGATCAGCGCCGTGCCCAATGTCGACATCTCGCCCGACCTGATCCTGCCGATCGTGCTGCCGCCGCTCCTGTACGCGGCCGTGCACCGCACCTCCTGGCGCCAGTTCGCGGCCAACAGAAGACCGATCTTCCTGCTGGCCGTCGCCCTGGTCTTCGTCACGACGGCCGCGGTCGCCTTCGTCGCGAACGCGGTGGTGCCCGGGCTGCCCATGGCCGCCGCCGTCGCGCTCGGCGCCCTGGTGGCGCCGCCCGACCCGGTCGCCGCGACCGCCGTCGCCGGCCAACTGGGGCTGCCCCGCCGCATGGTGTCGATCCTGGAGGGCGAGGGCCTGTTCAACGACGTGACCGCGATCGTGCTCTACCACGTCGCGATCGCCGCCGCCGTGAGCGGCACCTTCTCGTTCCCCGAGGCCGCGCTCACCCTCGTGCTGTCCGCCGTCGTCGCCGTCGCCGTCGGCTTCGGGCTCGCCTGGACCGCCAACAAGCTCATGGACTACCTCGGCGACGCCACCCTCCAGGTCGGCCTGACCCTCCTCGTGCCGTACGCCTCGTACGTGCTGGCCGAGGAGCTGCACGGCTCGGGGGTGCTCGCCGTCGTCACCACCGCCATGTTCATGGTCGAGCACGCCTTCGACGCGGACGACGTCATGACCCGGCTCACCGGCCGCGCCTTCTGGGACGTCGTCGACACCCTCGTCACCGGCGTCGCCTTCGGGCTCATCGGCCTGGAGGTGCACAACGTCGTCCGCACGGCCGAGGGGCACTGGACCGAGATGCTCGGCTGGTCGGGCGCCGTCGTGGGCGTCGTCATCGTCGTACGGCTGCTGTGGCTGCTGCCCATGACCTGGGTGACGCAGCGGCTGCACGCGCGGCGCGACGTGGAGGAGGACATCCCGGTCAGCTGGCGCGAGACCGTCGTCATGTGGTGGTCCGGGATGCGCGGCGTGGCCTCCGTCGCCCTCGCCCTCGCCATTCCGCTCACCATGGACGACGGCTCCCCCTTCCCGGCCCGCGACGAGATCGTCTTCATCGCCTTCGGGGTCATCATGGCCACGCTCGTGCTCCAGGGCCTGAGCCTGCCCTGGCTGGTGCGGAAGCTGAAGGTGACGGCCGACACCGAGGCCGAGCAGTCCTACGAGCGCGATCTCGCCCTGCGCGCCGCGCGGGCCGCCAAGGCGCGGCTCAAGGAGATCGAGGAGGTCGAGGACCTTCCCGAGGACGTGCAGGAGCAGCTGCTGCGCCGCGCCTACGACATCGGCCTGCGCATCAACCCGGAGCTGGGCGCCGAGGAGCGCCGCGAGGCCCAGGCCAAACGGTTCGCCAGGCTCAAGCGGATCCGGCACATCCAGAACGAGATGATGTCGGCCGCGCGCCACGAGATCCTCGCCGCGCGCAGCGAGCCCGGCGCCGACCCCGAGATCGTCGACCGCGTCCTGCGCCACCTCGACGTCCGCAGCCTGCGCTAGGGCGTGTCCGGGGCCTGGCGCGGGTCACGGCGCGGTGCTCACGGCCTCGCGGGGCCTGGCACCATGGGGCTCATGAACATCATGCTTTTCCACTCGACGTACGGTCTGCGCCCCGCCGTGACGGCCGCGGCCGACCGGCTGCGGGCCGCCGGACACGAGGTGTGGACCCCGGACCTCTTCGACGGCCGCACCTTCGACACCGTCGAGGAGGGCATGGAGTACAAGGAGGAGGTCGGCAAGGACGAGCTGCTCCGGCGGGCCGTCCTCGCGGCCGCGCCCTACTCGGAGCGGGGCCTGGTCTACGCCGGCTTCTCGCTGGGCGCCGCCACGGCCCAGACGCTGGCCCTCGGCGACGACAAGGCCAAGGGACTGCTGCTCCTGCACGGCACCTCGGACATCGCGGAGACCGCGTCCGTGGACGAGCTGCCGGTGCAGCTGCACGTCGCCTCGCCCGACGTCTTCGAGACCGACGACTGGCTGAACACCTGGTACCTGCAGATGGGCAAGGTGGGCGCCGACGTCGAGATCTACCGTTACCCGGGCGCCGGCCACCTCTTCACCGACCCCGAGCTGCCGGACTACGACGAGGAGGCCGCCGAGGCCACCTGGCGGGTGGCACTCGGCTTCCTGGACTCCCTCTAGAGGTCCTGCGGCGGTCAGCCGGCCCGGTAGGCGGTCCAGCTGTCCTTCATGCGGGTCACCTGGCCCGCGGTGAACTGGGTCATGCAGGAGTCGTACGTGTAGTCCATGAAGTTGTGGATCGGGTCGACTCCGGTCTTGCTGGCGCAGGAGTCGCGCCCGGTCGGGCACTCGTAGGCCGGGCTCTTCTCGGCCGGGGTGTCGGCCACGTAGTCGCCGTTGCCGTTACAGCCGCCCTGGAAGGTGTGGTACAGCCCCATCCAGTGGCCGACCTCGTGGGTGCCGGTGTCGCCCTCGTTGTAGTTGGTGGCGGAGCCGCCCGGCAGCGAGCTGTCGAGGATGACCACGCCGTCGTCGGACGGGTTCGACTTGTACGAGGACGGGAACGTCGCCCAGCCGAGCAGGCCGCCGCCCAGGTTCGCCGTGTAGAAGTTCAGCGCGTTCGCGCCGCCCTTGCGCAGCGTCGACTTCATGGACTTCTCGGCGGTCGAGCCCGGCGAGACGCCGTTGTACCAGGAGGCGTTGTCCGTGTAGTCGGTGCCGGCCAGCTGGAACTGGAAGCCCGAGTCGTTGTTGCCCGAACCCTGCCCGGCGTAGGCGGCGTTCAGGACGCTGATCTGGTTGGCGATCGACGTCGAGGACAGCTTGCCGGTCGTGCCGTCGTGGATGACGTGGACGTAGACCGGGATCGTCGTCGAGGCGGTCAGGCTCAGACCGCGACCGAGCGAGCCGTCGGCGCGCATCTTGTCGAGTCTCTTCTGCAGCGCCGCGTCCATGGACTTGGCCTGCGCCGCGCTCAGCTCGTTGGGCTCGGCGGCGTGCGAGGAGCCGTTGGGCGCCTTCTCACGGGCGAGCGCGTTCGTGTCCGTCGCGCACTTCTCGGCGGAGGCACCCGCCTGCGTGGTCTTGGCGGCGGCGCTGCCCGAGGGGGCGGAGAGCGGGACCAGGGCCAGGGTTCCGGCCATCACCGCGGTGCCGAGCAGGCGGCGGCGAAGGCGCGGGGATATGCGGGCCGATGGGGCGTGAGGGGTCATTGCGGGGGCTCCTCGCGGACACGGGCGGGAGGGACTTCCTCGCCGCCGCGGGGAGATTACGTGGCCATGTCATCCCGGGAAGAGCGGGTAACTGGCCGCATTGATCGCGGACATGTGCCCGGCAAATAGGGACAACAAGGAGAAGAAATTCGGCGGGTGTCCGGAGTTTGAGACACCGCCGTAACGATCAGGGTCACCGAGGTGGGCGGTGTGTCCGTATTCGGGCCCGCGCCCGATCACGTCCGCACCACCCACCGTGAACGGCGACACCTGCTCTTAACACGCGCGCCGGTGGCCGGAATTCAGCGCACAGGTATCCGGCAGGTGACCGTCACCGTACGGGCGCGTCAGCCCGGACGACCTTCTGCGTGCCGCTGAGCGTGCGGTACGAGCGGGTCCACTCGGTCGTCGCGTTCCGGTCCGCCCGGTCCGAGATCACGTAGTAGTCCATCTGGGTCCGCTCGGCCGTGAGGTCCAGGACGCCGTAGCCGTGGGAGTCCATGTCCACCCACTTCACATGGCGGTTGGCGGCCTTGATCGCGGTCTCGGCGACGACGGACAGCGTGTTCGGCGCCACGTGCAGGGTGTCGTCGAGGTTGTCGGAGGTGACCGACGTGACGACGAACTCGGTGGCCGCGGACGGCGACAGCGGGTACGTGGCGGCGGTGACCGGCACGTCGTTGGCCCAGGCCATGTGGATGTCGCCGGTCAGGAAGACCGTGTCGCGGATCCCCTGCTCGCGCAGGTGCGTGATCAGCTCCTTGCGATCGTGCGTGTAGCCGTCCCACTGGTCGACGTTGACGGCCAGGCCCTCGGTGGGCAGACCCAGCAACTCGGCGAGCGGGCCCAGCAGGTGGGCGGGCAGCGAGCCGAAGGCGACCGGCGAGATCATCACCGAGGTGCCGACCAGCTTCCAGCGTGCGTCGGACGCGGCGAGCCCGGCCTTGAGCCAGTCCAGCTGGGCGCGGCCGGTGATCGAGCGGTCCGCGGAGTCCACGTCGCCGTTGCCCACGCTCGACTGCTGGGAGCGGAACGAGCGCAGGTCGAGCAGGTGCAGATCGGCCAGCTTGCCGAAGCGCAGCCGGCGGTAGACGGTGCCCGCGGTCGAGGCGCGGACCGGCATCCACTCGAAGTAGGCCTGCTTCGCCGCCTGCTGACGGGCCGCCCAGTCGCCCTCCGTGCCCGGCGTGTGGTTCTCGGCCCCGCCCGACCACGCGTCGTTGGCGAACTCGTGGTCGTCCCAGATCGCGACCAGCGGGTGCGCGGTGTGCATCGCCTGCACGTCCGGGTCGGTCTTCGTCGTCGCGTGCCGGAGCCGGTAGTCGGCCAGCGAGACGATCTCGTGCGCCGGCTGGTGCGGCCGCACCGTGTAGTCGGCCGCCGGGTACTCGCCGGTCTTGTACTCGTAGATGTAGTCGCCGAGATGGAAGACCGCGTCCAGGTCGGTGCGGGCGGCGAGGTGCCGGTACGCCGAGTAGTAGCCGGCCTCCCAGTTGGCGCAGGACACCACGCCGAAGCGCAGGCCCGGGGCGGCGGCGTCGGCGGCCGGGGCGGTGCGAGTGCGGCCGGCGGGGGAGTGGACGCCGTCCGCCGAGAAGCGGTAGTGGTACGTGCTCGCCGGGCGCAGGCCCCGCACGTCGGCCTTCACCGTGTGGTCGGTGGCCGCGCTCGCGGTGGCCGTCCCCCGGCCCACCACCGTGCGGAACGCCTTGTCCTCGGCGATCTCCCAACTCACCTGGACGTCCGGGCCCTTGCCGGAGCCGGGCGTCGCCTCGGCGCTCGGGGTCACCCGGGTCCACAGCAGGATGCCGTCGGGGAGCGGGTCGCCGGACGCGACGCCGTGCAGGAAGGCCGGTGCCTCGGCGGCGTGGGCGCTCGTGGCGGCGGCGAGCGGGGCGGCGAGCACGGCGCCGGCGGCCGCGGCCTTGACGACCGTGCGGCGGCTCGGGGTGCGGTCCGTGGCGGTACGGTCCGCGGGTCTGCGATCTGAAGGTATGCGACTGGTCACGGGCGATCACATTACTCATCAGTACGCACAAAGAGCGGGCGAACCCGAAAGAGTTCGCCCGCTCTTCGCCCAGAGGTCAGGCCCGGCGGCCGGGCCCGGTCGTCAGGCCGGGAGGGTCAGGCCTTGAGCGCCTTGTCGATCGCCGCGTTGAACTCGGCCACCGTCATCGGGGCGTTCTGGCCGTCGGAGCCGGTGATCTTCTTGCCGTCCATGATGAGCGAGGGGGTGCCCTGGACGCCGTCCTTGTTCTTGTCGAACAGGGTGGACATCTCCAGCGCCCACTTGTCGAAGGTGCCGTCGTTGACGTCCTTCTGGAAGGTCTTGTTGTCCTTCAGTTCGGGAACGGTGTTCGCGATCTTGATCAGGTACGCGTCGTCCGCGAACTTGTCGTCCGTCTCCTCCGGGTGGAACTTCTTGGAGTAGAGCGCTTCCTTGTAGTCGATGAAGGCGTCCTGGCTCACGTTCAGGGCCGAACCGAGCGCGCTCAGCGCGTTCTTGGAGCCCTCGCCCTGGAGGTTGGTGTCGAGGAAGGTCGCACCGATGTACTGGATGTTGTACTTGCCGGCATCGAGGTCCTTCTTCACGGTCGGGCCGACCGTCTGCTCGAAGGAGGCGCAGACGGGGCAGCGCGAGTCCTCGTAGACCTTCAGGGTCTTCTTCGCCGACTCCTTGCCGAGGATCACGGTCGTGTTGTTCTTGCCGGAGGTGTTCTTCGGCGCGACCAGGGACGCGTCCTTGGCGGCCTCCCACTGGGTGGGCTTGTTGTTCTGCATCACCAGGTAGCCGACGCCGCCGGCGACGGCGAGGACGGCGACGATGGACGCGGCGACGATCGCCTGCCGCTTCGTCTTGTCCTTCTTGGCCTGGCGCTCGCGCTCGGCGCGCAGCCGCTCGCGGGCGGCGGACTTGGCCTGCTGGCTGTTGCGGTTGCTCATGATCGAAACTCCGTGGGTGCGTGAAAGGGAAGTACGGGGACTGTCGTGTGCCGGTCAGAAGACCGGGCACGGCGGTCCGCGCCGTCCCACGGAGTGCGCCCACAGACGTGTGCGGGCGGCCCGCACGCGCGGGGCGGGCCGGGGCTGCCGCGGCGCCCGCTCGGCGCCGGAGACACCGGTGCGGCCCGCGGCCCACGCGATCAGCAGCGGCCGGAACGTGCCGACGGCCACCGCGCGGAGCAACTGGGCCAGCGCGTGCTCGCCCCGGCGCAGCCAGGCGGCCGCGAGGAGCCCGACGGTGACGTGCGCGCCGAGCAGCAGCCAGGAGGCCGCCGGGTCGCCGTGCGTGAGGACCGCGGCCGCCGCCCTCTCCGTGCCGCCGCCGGTCATCCGGGCGAGCGGCGAGCCGACGCTTCCGGCGCACAGCACGTCGAGACCGAAGGAGCGCAGGGGACCGGCGACCGGTCCCGCCGCGTCGCCGTAACAGACGTGCTGGCCGGTGGTGAAGACCGTGTCCGCGGCCAGCTCCAGCGGTACGAGCAGGGCCGCGATCCGGCCGAAGCCGCGCTCACGTCCGGCCAGCGCGTACGCCAGCGCGAAGACGCCGCCGGCGATCGCCGCGACCGTCGTGAGCGGCAGCGGGGCCCGGGACAGCAGGACGTGCGACGCGGCGGAGAGCGTCACGACGAGTGCCGTGAAGAGCGCCGCGCGCACGGCTCTGAGCTGGGTCCCGGATATGTCGTCCATCGCCCAGGAGTGTTTCACGGGTGGCGGTAAGCGATGGCTAAAGGGTTCCTGTGCGTTATGGAATCGCCGCCTGGGCGGCCCGGGTCAGCCCGCGAGGCCCGGGATCCGCCCGTTGCGGAACAGGTCCACGAAGATCTGGTGGTCGGCGCGCGCTCGGGCGCCGTAGCTGTGCGCGAAGTCCACCAGGAGGTCGGCGAAGCCGTCCTCGTCCGCCGCGATCGCCGCGTCGATGGCCCGCTCCGTGGAGAACGGCACGAGGGACTGGCCCGACAGGTCGTCCGCCGCCGCGTGCATCGTCGCCGTCGCCCGGCCCAGGTCCGCGACGACCGCCGCGATCTCCTCCAGGTCGTCGATGTCGCCCCAGTCCAGGTCCACCGCGTACGGCGACACCTCGGCGACCAGCTGCCCCGAGCCGTCCAGCTCGGTCCAGCCCAGCCACGGGTCCGCGTGCGCCTGCAGGGCGCGCTGCGAGATCACCGTGCGGTGGCCCTCGTGCTGGAAGTAGTCGCGGATCGAGGGGTCCGTGATGTGCCGCGAGACGGCCGGTGTCTGGGCCTGCTTCATGTAGATCACGACATCGTTCTCCAGGGCGTCGCTGTTGCCCTCCAGAAGGATGTTGTACGACGGCAGGCCGGCGGAGCCGATGCCGATGCCGCGCCGCCCCACGACGTCCTTGACCCGGTACGAGTCCGGGCGGGACAGGGAGGACTCCGGCAGCGTCTCCAGATAGCCGTCGAAGGCCGCGAGGACCTTGTAGCGCGTCGCCGCGTCCAGCTCGATGGCGCCGCCGCCGTCCGCGAAGCGCCGCTCGAAGTCGCTGATCGCCGTCATGGAGTCGAGCAGCCCGAAGCGGGTCAGCGCGCGGGCGTCGCGCAGCGCGTCCAGGAGCGGGCCCTCCGCCGTGTCCAGCGTGAACGGGGGCACCTCGTCGCTCTTCGCGCCCGTCGCCAGCGCGTGGATCCGCTCGCGGTAGGCCCCCGCGTACGTGCGCACCAGGTCGGTGATCCGCTCGTCGGAGAGCGCCTTCGAGTAGCCGATCAGCGCCACCGAGGCCGCGAACCGCTTCAGGTCCCAGGTGAACGGGCCCACGTAGGCCTCGTCGAAGTCGTTCACGTTGAAGATCAGACGCCCCGTGGCGTCCATGTACGTGCCGAAGTTCTCCGCGTGCAGGTCGCCGTGGATCCAGACCCGGCTGGTGCGGTCGTCCAGGTACGGTCCGCCGTGCTGCTCGCGCTCCACGTCGTGGTAGAAGAGGCACGCCGTCCCGCGGTAGAAGGCGAAGGCGGAGGCGGCCATCTTGCGGAACTTCACCCGGAACGCGGCGGGGTCCGCGGCGAGCAGCTCGCCGAACGCGGTGTCGAAGACGGCGAGGATCTGCTCGCCGCGCTGCTCGGCGGTGGGCTGCGGGTCCGGCATCGCGGGGTGCCTCCTGGTACGGGTGGTGCGTGGGCTCGTGCGACACGCAGGACAGGGCGTCTGCCTCGTCCAACGTCCGACCGTACTCCGGAGTGCCCGCCGGTTGTCAGTCGCCGGTCGTAGACTTCCAAGCTGTCCCCCGAGGTATCTCCGCGCTGTCTTCAGCCGGTCGCCGTGTGTTCGCCATTGGAGGCCCCAACCGTGTCAAAGCCGCCCTTCACGCACCTGCACGTCCACACCCAGTACTCGCTGCTGGACGGTGCCGCGCGGCTGAAGGACATGTTCAAGGCGTGCAACGACATGGGCATGACGCACATCGCCATGTCCGACCACGGCAACCTCCACGGGGCGTACGACTTCTTCCACACCGCCCAGAAGGCGGGCGTCACGCCGATCATCGGCATCGAGGCCTACGTGGCCCCGGAGTCCCGGCGCAACAAGCGGAAGATCCAGTGGGGCCAGCCGCACCAGAAGCGCGACGACGTCTCGGGTTCGGGTGGTTACACCCACAAGACGATCTGGGCGGCGAACAAGACGGGACTGCACAACCTCTTCAAGCTCTCCTCGGACGCGTACGCCGAGGGCTGGCTGCAGAAGTGGCCCCGTATGGACAAGGAGACGATCTCCCAGTGGAGCGAGGGCCTCATCGCCTCCACCGGCTGCCCCTCCGGTGAGCTCCAGACCCGGCTGCGCCTCGGCCAGTACGACGAGGCCCTGAAGGCGGCCTCCGAGTACCAGGACATCTTCGGCAAGGACCGGTACTTCCTGGAGCTGATGGACCACGGCATCGAGATCGAGCGCCGGGTCCGCGACGGCCTGCTCGACATCGGCAAGAAGCTCGGCATCCCGCCCCTGGTGACGAACGACTCGCACTACACGTACGCGCACGAGGCGACCGCCCACGACGCCCTGCTGTGCATCCAGACCGGCAAGAACCTCTCGGACCCCGACCGCTTCCGCTTCGACGGCACCGGCTACTACCTGAAGTCGACCGACGAGATGTACGCCGTCGACTCCTCGGACGCCTGGCAGGAGGGCTGCCGCAACACGCTCCTGGTGGCCGAGCAGATCGACCCCTCCGGCATGTTCGAGAAGCGCGACCTCATGCCGAAGTTCGAGATCCCGGACGGCTTCACCGAGGTCACCTGGTTCCAGGAGGAGGTCCGGGTCGGCATGGAGCGCCGCTACCCGGGCGGCGTCCCCGAGGACCGCCAGAAGCAGGCCGAGTACGAGATGGACATCATCATCCAGATGGGGTTCCCGGGGTACTTCCTGGTCGTCGCCGACTTCATCATGTGGGCGAAGAACAACGGCATCGCGGTGGGCCCCGGCCGAGGCTCCGCGGCCGGCTCGATCGTCGCGTACGCCATGGGCATCACCGACCTCGACCCGATCACCCACGGCCTGATCTTCGAGCGGTTCCTCAACCCCGAGCGAGTCTCCATGCCCGACGTCGACATCGACTTCGACGAGCGCAGGCGCGTCGAGGTGATCAGGTACGTGACCGAGAAGTACGGCGCCGACAAGGTCGCCATGATCGGCACCTACGGCAAGATCAAGGCCAAGAACGCGATCAAGGACTCCGCGCGCGTGCTCGGCTACCCGTACGCGATGGGCGACCGCCTCACCAAGGCGATGCCCGCCGACGTCCTCGGCAAGGGCATCGACCTCGACGGCATCACCAACCCCACGCACCCGCGCTACAGCGAGGCGGGCGAGATCCGCGGGATGTACGAGAACGAGCCGGACGTCAAGAAGGTCATCGACACCGCCAAGGGCGTCGAGGGCCTGGTCCGGCAGATGGGCGTGCACGCCGCCGGCGTCATCATGTCCAGCGAGCCCATCGTCGACCACGCCCCGATCTGGGTGCGGCACACCGACGGCGTCACCATCACGCAGTGGGACTACCCGCAGTGCGAGTCGCTCGGCCTGCTGAAGATGGACTTCCTCGGCCTGCGCAACCTGACGATCATGGACGACGCCGTCAAGATGGTGAAGTCCAACAAGGGCATCGACCTGGAGATGCTCTCGCTCCCGCTCGACGACCCGAAGACCTTCGAACTGCTCTGCCGCGGTGACACGCTCGGCGTCTTCCAGTTCGACGGCGGCCCCATGCGCTCCCTGCTGCGCCAGATGCAGCCCGACAACTTCGAGGACATTTCCGCCGTCTCGGCCCTCTACCGGCCGGGCCCGATGGGCATGAACTCGCACACGAACTACGCGGAGCGCAAGAACGGCCGGCAGGAGATCACGCCGATCCACCCGGAGCTCGAAGAGCCCCTGAAGGAGACGCTCGGCCTGACCTACGGCCTCATCGTGTACCAGGAGCAGGTGCAGAAGGCCGCCCAGATCATCGCCGGGTACTCGCTCGGCGAGGCCGACATCCTGCGCCGCGTGATGGGCAAGAAGAAGCCCGAGGAGCTGGCCAAGAACTTCGTCCTCTTCCAGGAGGGCGCGAAGAAGAACGGCTACTCGGACGCCGCGATCCAGGCCCTGTGGGACGTGCTGGTCCCCTTCGCCGGCTACGCGTTCAACAAGGCGCACTCCTCCGCGTACGGCCTGGTCACCTACTGGACCGCGTACCTGAAGGCGAACTACCCGGCCGAGTACATGGCCGCGCTGCTCACCTCCGTGAAGGACGACAAGGACAAGTCGGCCGTATATCTGAACGAGTGCCGGCGCATGGGCATCAAGGTGCTCCCGCCGGACGTCAACGAGTCGGTGCACAACTTCGCGGCCCAGGGCGACGACGTGATCCTCTTCGGCCTCGAAGCGGTCCGCAACGTCGGCACCAACGTGGTCGACTCGATCATCCGGGCCCGCAAGGCCAAGGGGAAGTACTCCTCGTTCCCCGACTACCTGGACAAGATCGAGGCCGCCGCCTGCAACAAGCGCACCACCGAGTCGCTCATCAAGGCCGGCGCCTTCGACAGCCTCCAGCACACGCGCAAGGGCCTCACCGCCCAGTACGAGCCGATGATCGACAACGTGGTCGCGGTCAAGCGCAAGGAGGCCGAGGGCCAGTTCGACCTCTTCGGCGGCATGGGGGAGGAGGACAGCGACGAGCCCGGCTTCGGCCTCGACGTCGAGTTCTCCACCGACGAGTGGGACAAGACGTACCTGCTCGCCCAGGAGCGCGAGATGCTCGGCCTCTACGTCTCCGACCACCCGCTGTTCGGCCTCGAGCACGTGCTGTCCGACAAGGCCGACGCGGGCATCGGCCAGCTCACCGGCGGCGACTACTCCGACGGCTCCGTCGTCACCGTCGGCGGCATCATCTCGGGCCTCCAGCGCAAGATGACCAAGCAGGGCAACGCCTGGGCGATCGCCACCGTCGAGGACCTCGCCGGCTCCATCGAGTGCATGTTCTTCCCGGCGACCTACCAGCTGGTGTCCACCCAGCTCGTCGAGGACGCCGTCGTCTTCGTCAAGGGCCGCCTCGACAAGCGCGAGGACGTGCCGCGCCTGGTCGCCATGGAGATGCAGGTCCCCGACCTGTCGAACGCGGGCACCAACGCGCCGGTGATCCTCACCATCCCCGCCCTCAAGGTGACCCCGCCGATGGTCAGCCGCCTCGGCGAGATCCTCTCCAACCACCGGGGCGACAGCGAGGTCCGCATCAAGCTCCAGGGCCCCCGCAAGACCACCGTGCTCCGGCTCGACCGGCACCGGGTCAAGCCCGACCCCGCGCTCTACGGCGACCTGAAGGTGCTGCTCGGCCCGTCCTGCCTGGCCGGCTGAGCCGCCGCACCACGCCGCGAGGGGCGCGCCCGGGTCCTCCGGGTGCGCCCCTCGCGTGTGCCGCGTGCGGCTGGATCAGTTGTGGCCGAAGCGACGCTCACGGTGCTTGCGGGCCATGTCCATCGGCGACGCCTGCTGCTGAGCCGACTTCGCCTCGGCCTCCATGGCCTGCGACCGGGACTGCTCCTGCGGCGACGACTGGGACTGCTTCTGCTGACTGCGGTTCTGCTTACGGTTCTTGGCCATGGTGATCTGCCTCCTGCGGGGGATCTAGGGGCCAGGGCCGCGTTCAGACTCACATAAGTCGACAAAGGTCGCATTTCAGGGATTCACGGTGTGTGACAGGGGATGCGGCGGCGGACCGTGCGGGTCCGCCACGCCGAAGATCCAGTTCGGGCCGTTAACCCCGGCGCGGTCGGGCAGACTCGAAGGAAACCCCAAGCGAACGCGCGGGCGTGTCGGCGAAAGAGGGTGGATCGCGTGGACCGTTGCATCGTCCTGGTGGATGCCGGATACCTGCTGGGAGCAGCCGCGAGCCTCCTCGCCGGCGAGCCCTCACGCTCGCGCATCCACGTCGACCACGCCGCACTCATCCAGGGGCTGCGCGAGCGCGCCGAGACGGAGACCGAGCGGCCCCTCCTGCGCATCTACTGGTTCGACGGCGCCCCCGACCGGGTGCCGCAGCCCGAGCACCGCAGGCTCCGCGTCATGCCCCGCGTCACGGTCCGCCTGGGCGCCCTGACCCGCAGCGACGGGCGCTGGGCGCAGAAGGGCGTCGACGCCGCCATGCACGCCGAGCTCACCGAGCTCGCCCGCAACGGCGCCTGTTCCGACGTCGTCCTCGTGACCGGCGACGGGGACCTGCTGCCCGGCATGATGGCCGCCAAGGAGCATGGCGTCGCCGTCCACCTGTGGGCCGTCCAGGCCGCCGACGGCGACTACAACCAGTCCGAGGACCTCGTCGCCGAGGCCGACGAACGGCGCGTCCTCGACCGCACGTGGATCACCAAGGCCGTCCGCGCCAAGGAACTCGGCGGGGTCTGCGCCCCGCCGCCCGTGCCGCGCCCCGAGATCGCCGCGATCCTCTCCGCTCCGTTGCCCGACTCCGCGCTGCCCTCCGCCGGGCGCCCCTCCGACGAGGCGCCCGCCGCGCCGTCCGCACCGCACGCGCCGGCCGCGCGCGCCGAGGGCGAGACGGAGGAGCGGGCCGGGCACCCCAAGGGAGTGCCGACCCCGAAGGACCTGGCGGCGCTGCGTGGGCCCGGCGCCGCGCACCCCGCTCCGCATCCCGCGAACGCGACGCTGCGCTGGTCCTCCGACAAGGGCTGGGTCGAGCGGCCCTCCGGCGGCGGCGAGCCCCCCGAGGCCGCCTCGCTGCCGACGCTGGCCCAGCTCACCACCGCCGAGCAGCGCTGGGCGGACCGTGAGGAGGACATCACGACGGTGGGCGGGGACCCGTACGAGGTGGGGCAGGTGTTCGCGCGGCGCTGGATGGGGCGGCTCGGGGATCCGGCGGCGCTCCAGAAGCTCGCCACGCTGTATCCGCGGGTGCCGCATCGGATCGACGGGGAGCTGCTGCGGTACGCGGCGCGGTTCGGGCTCCTCGCGCACAAGGACGACCAGATCGACGAGCACGACCGGTATGCGATCCGGGCCGGGTTCTGGCGGGAGGTCGACGTACGGACGGGGGCCGCCGGGCAGCAGGTCGGGGCGGGTGGCTCCGCCGGGGAGTGAGGTACCGGGCTCCTCGCCGTCGCGGGTTGTCGGTTCGTTGCCGGGTGCGGGTTTCGTCGTGGCTGGTTGCGCAGTTCCCCGCGCCCCTGAAAGGCGCGCTTCGCGTGCCCCCAGGAGATCGGCTGGTGGTGCCCCGTGGCGGAGTCCGTGGGGGTGTCGGCGTTGTGGGTTGTGGTCTCGTCGTCGGGTGGCGGGTGCGTCGTGGCTGGTTGCGCAGTCCCCCGCGCCCCTGAAAGGCGCGCTTCGCGTGCCTCCGGGGCGCGTTTTGTCCGACCCGGGCATGAAGGCGGGGGGTGGACCCCGTACCCTCGTTGCTCGTGAATACGTGCACCAAGGTGGCTGACCCGAATCCGGACGGGGACGCCGTGGTGTGTGCCGTGCGGGGGCTGCGGAAGACGTATCCCGCCGTGCGCGGGCGGCGCGGCGCCCCGGGCACTCCCGAGGTGCGGGCCACGGACGACGTACGGCTCGACATCCGGCGCGGCGAGATCTTCGGACTGCTCGGGCCCAACGGGGCCGGCAAGTCCACCCTCGTGCGCCAGCTCACCGGGCTGATGCGGCCCGACGCCGGCAGCGTCACCCTCCTCGGGCACGACATCGTGCGCCACCCCGAGCGGGCCGCGCGCATCCTCGCCTATCTCGGCCAGGAGTCGACCGCCCTCGACGAACTCACCGTGTCGCTCGCCGCCGAGACCACCGGGCGGCTGCGCGGGCTCAGCCTCGAGCAGGCGCGCTCCGAGCGTGACGACGTCCTCGACGAGCTCGGCCTCACCCCGCTCGCCGCACGCCCGCTGAAGAAGCTGTCCGGCGGCCAGCGGCGGCTCGCCTGCTTCGCCGCCGCGCTGGTCGGCGAGCGGCCCCTGCTCGTGCTCGACGAACCGACCACCGGCATGGACCCCGTCGCCCGGCGCGCCGTGTGGGGCGCCGTGGACCGGCGGCGCGCCGAGCGCGGCACCACCGTCCTGCTCGTCACCCACAACGTCATCGAGGCCGAGACCGTCCTCGACCGGGTCGCCGTGCTCGACCAGGGCCGGGTCATCGCCTGCGACACCCCGGCCGGACTCAAGGAGCGGGTCGCCGGCGAGGTGCGGGTCGAGCTCGTGTGGCGGGAGAAGGCCCCCACCCAGCTGCCCGAGGTGGCCCGGCTGCGGGAGCGGGCCGTCGAGTCCGGGCGGCGCTGGTCGCTGCGGCTCGACCCGGACGCCGCCCGCACCGCCGTCGCCGCCGTCACCGGCGGACCGGCCTTCGACTTCCTCGACGACTTCACGCTCGCGACGCCGAGCCTGGAAGACGTGTATCTGGCGCTCGGCGGGAGCCGCAGCAGCGTGAAGGGCCTGGTGAAGGCATGAGTGTCGTCCCCGCAGCGGCGGTACGGGGGACCGTGGCGGAGTCCGCGCCGGCGGCCGGTTCCGACGTGGCCGCGCTCGCGCCCCGGGCCCGTTTCCTGCCCTCGCTGGCCGCCGTCTACAAGGCCCAGCTCAGCCGTGCCCGGGTGGCCCGGATCCCGCTGCTGTTCGTGGCGACCTTCCAGTCCGTCGGGATCATGATCCTCATGCGCGGGGTCGTCGACCGGGGCGGCGACGAGGCGCGGGCCGTCGTCGCCGGGTCGGCCGTGCTGGTCGTCGCGTTCGTCGCGCTGAACCTGCTCGCCCAGTACTTCGGGCAGCTCCGCGCGGCCGGAGGGCTCGACCACTACGCCACGCTGCCCGTGCCGCCCGCCTCCGTCGTGCTCGGGGCTGCGGGGGCGTACGCCTCGTTCACGGTGCCGGGGACGGTCGTGACGGCGGTCTGCGGCTGCCTCATGTTCGACCTGCCGCTCACTCATCTGTGGGTGCTGGCCGCCGTGATCCCGCTGGCCGGGGCCGCGCTCGCCGGGCTCGGGGCGGCGCTCGGGCTGCTCGCGCCGCGGCCTGAGCTGGCGACGCTGCTCGGGCAGCTCGGGATGTCCGCGGCGCTGTTGCTCGGGGTGTTGCCGGCTGAGCGGATGCCGGTGCTTGTGCAGTACGCGCGGGATCTGCTGCCGTCCACGTACGGGGTCGAGGCGTTCGCCCGGACGTTCGCGGCGCGGCCCGACTGGGGGGTCGTTCTGCTCGACCTCGGGGTGTGTGCGGGTGTGGGGGTTGTGTCGCTGGTGGTGGCTACGTGGGCGTATCGGCGGGCCGCGGTGCGGTGAGCTGCGCTGGGCTGGGGCGGGGCTTCGGCTTCGCGCCGTTGCGGGTTGCCGGCTCGTCGCCGGGTGCGGGTTTCGTCGTGGCTGGTCGCGCAGTTCCCCGCGCCCCTGAGGGGCACGCTTCGCGCGCCCCCAGGGGCGTGTCGGTCGGGTTCCGCGCCACCGTGGTTGCTCGCGCAGTTCCCCGCGCCCCTGACGGCGCACTTCGTGCGCTCCAGGGGCCGCGGCCGGTCGCGCCCTCGCGACGGAGTCGCTGATCGGGTACAGCCCCGCGCCCCTGAAGGCGCGCTTCGTGCGCTCCAGGGGCCGCGGCCGGTCGCGCCCTCGTGGCGGAGTCGCTGATCGGGTACAGGCCCGCGCGCCTGGAAGGCGCACTCCGTGTGTCCAGGGGCGGGGGTGGGGTGGCGTCCGGTGACGCGGGGGGCGGGGAGGCCTGGCACGATGTCAGGGTGACCGCACCGCTGACACCGCCGCCGCATCAGCCCCCGCACGACGACGGGCACCAGGGCCCCTGGCAGGCCCCGGACCCGATGACCGGGCATCTTCCGCCCGTGCCGCCGCGCGAGGACGGACCCGGACTGCGCACCGAGCTGCGCGAGGCGGCCGTCGTGACGGTCGGGGTGGCGCTGTTCGGGCTGGTGCTCGGCGCGCTGTGGCTGTGGCTGGCGCCGCGCGTGCCGCTCGTCTCGGACAGTTCCGCGGTGTACCTGAAGGACACCGAGGGGGAGCAGGCCATCGGCGCCGACGGCACGTTCGCGCTGCTCGCGCTCGGGCTCGGCGTCGTGACCGCGACCGCCGTGTTCCTGTGGCGCCGGCGCGGCGGCGTCCCGCTCGTCATCGGGCTGGCCGTGGGCGCGCTGCTCGGCGGCGTGCTGGCCTGGCGGTTCGGCGTGTGGCTCGGCCCCACACAGGACGTCGCCGCACACGCCAAGGAGCTCGGCAAGGGCGTGGTCTTCGACGCCCCGCTCGAACTGAACGCGAAGGGCGCGCTGCTGGCCTGGCCCCTGTCGGCGATGATCGTGCACCTGGCCCTGACCGGCCTCTTCGGCCCGCGCGACCCGGACCCGTACGCCGGCTACTACACCTCGTACGCCCCGCAGCCGCAGTCGCAGCCCCCGGCCCACTGAGCCCCGGGGCTCAGACCCGGCCCACCGGGGCCAGGACCGCCCCCGTCAGCGCGGCGAGGTCCGCCGGGGAGAGCTCGACCTCCAGGCCCCGGCGGCCCGCCGAGACGCAGATCGTCGCGTGGGTCCCGGCCGACGCGTCGATCACCGTGGGGAGCTTCTTGCGCTGGCCCAGGGGCGAGATCCCGCCCCGCACATAGCCGGTCGTGCGCTCGGCGAGCGCCGGGTCGGCCATCGCCGCGCGCTTGCCGCCCACCGCCGCCGCGAGGGCCTTCAGGTCGAGCTGGCCCGCCACCGGCACCACGGCGACCGTCAGCTTGCCGTCCACGTCCGCGAACAGCGTCTTGAACACACGGTCGGGGGAGACACCCATCGCCTCCGCGGCCTCCTCGCCGTAGGACGGGTGGGCCGGGTCGTGCTCGTACGCGTGGACCGTGAACGCGGTGCCCGCGGCGGTCAGCGCGACCGTCGCCGGGGTGCCCCCGGACTGCGCCTGCTGCTTCTTGGCCTTCTTCGCCACCCTGCCGAATCCTTACGCGTCAGTTCAGGCTCGTGGCCTGGCGGGTCAGTTCCGTCGCCGGGAGGGACGGGAGGTGCCGGATGATCGCCGTCTCGGCGCGCAGCAGCCGCAGCTCGTCGCGCAGCCGGGACGCCGCGTCCGGCGACTGGAGCAGCCGCTGCTTCGTCGGTACGTCGAGCACCGCGGCGGCGGCCACCAGGTAGGAGACGACCGAGGGCTCGTCCGGCAGGTCGGCGCCCGAGGTCATGGAACGCTCACGGGCCCCGGCGAGCCGCTTCTGGTAGGAGCGGAACGCCCGCAGCACCCCCTCCGCGAGGGCGCCCGCCTCGTCGCCGTCCTCCTCGGGCAGCTCCTCCACCTCGGCCGTCAGATACGGGCCCGAGGCGTCCACGGAGTGCAGCTTCACCCGGCGCGTGCCGGTGGCGAGGACCTCGAAGCCGCCGTCGGGCCGCTCGCGGATCGTCGCCGCGTCGGCGATGCAGCCCACGGAGTGGAAGGCCTTGACCGGGTCGTCGCCGAACCCGGCGGCCGGGCCCGCGCCCGCCTCCTTCGTCGTCACGTCGTCCGGCATGCCGGCGGCGCTCGGCGCGACCTCGTGCCCGTCGCGGATCGCGACGACCACGAACTGCCGCGGCTCGTCGGAGACGGCCGGATCGGTGTCGGGGATCTCGGGGGCAGCCTTCAGCAGATCGCGCATCATGGCGCGATAACGCTCCTCGAACACGTTCAGCGGGAGGACGAGTCCCGGGAACAGCACCGAGTTGAGCGGGAAGAGCGGAAGCCGGACGGTGGTCACGACGCTCAAGCGTAATGGGCGCCGGGCGCGCCGGAACCGCCGAGCAGCGGCAAGGACGCCGCGACTTCGAGCCGTACCGTCGCCCGCAGCTCCACGAAGTGCTCCAGCGGGTCCTCCACGAGCCGGTCCCAGGGGAACGACGTCGCGTACGGGCCGATGAGCCGCAGCTGCTCCAGTGCGTCCGGCCAGCGCTCCAGCTCGACCAGGACGCAGGTCAGCAGATTGCGCACCTCGGCGGGCCACGGATCGGCCGCCTCGTACGTGCGCGACAGCTCCACGGCGAGGTCGGCGGCCGCGTCGAGCCGGGCCCGCGGAATGTCCTGCGGGGCCCGCGCCGAGGTCAGACAGGCGAGCGCCGCCCGCACCGGCAGCGCCTTGAGGAGCGAGCCGGGCAGCGCGTCCCGCGCGGCGCGCTCGGCGAAGGAGAAGCACTCGGCGTGCGAGCCGTACCAGGCGGCCGACAGGTACTGGAGCGCGGACACATGACAGCCGTAGTGGTGCGGGGAGCGGCGCACCGCCTGCGCCCACAGCTCCTCGAACGCGCCGCGCGGGGCGCCCGCCCCGCGCGCCTGGTCGAGGGCGATCCGCCACGGGACCGGATCGCCGGGCTCCGCCTCGGCGGCGGCCGCGATCAGCGGGGCCACGTCCCGCAGCAGCTCGGCGCGGGCGGGGGAGGCGAAGGCGCGGGCGACGGCCAGCTCGGACTTGACCAGGAGCAGGTCCGGGTCGTGCGGGGCCGCGCCCTGCCAGGCGTCGAACCACTCGGTGCGGGCCGCGGCGAACGTGGCGAACCGGAGCACGTACCGGTCCCGGTTCTCCCACTCGGCCGCCTCCCGGGTGTGGGCGAGCAGCTTGGCGGCCGGGTCGTACTCGCCGCGCCCCGCCGCCACGAGGGCCGGGGCGAGCCGCTCGTCCGGCGCGTCGAGGAGCAGCTCGTCGTCCGGCGGCAGGCCCGCGCCCAGCGGGCCCAGATGACGGATCATGCGCGCCGTGCGGACGAAGGCACCAAGGACGGACATGCCCTGCGCCCTCCCTGTGTGTGACCCGGCGGATGACCGGTGGCTCATTGGTTGCGCAGGGAGGACGGCCTGGGCGCCCCGAAGGTTGCCTCGCCCGGCGCCGATTCCCCGCTGCGGGGGAAGACCCGCACTCAACTACGACGCGTCCGGCTCAGCGGAACTCAACTGCGGCGCAACAGCCTCGTCGCCCCCGCCGCGACCGTCGTCGCCAGGATCCAGCCCAGCAGCACGAGCACCGCGGCCACCCACTGCCAGCCGCCCCGCAGCTGCCAGTATCCCGTCTGGCCGAGATCGATCACCGGCAGGAGCAGGTCGAGGGCGAACAGCGGAGCGCTCCAGTTCGGCGCCTCGCCGTCCTTGATCGGGGGGTGCGCGGCATGGCTGAAGGCGACCGCGCTGACCGCCCAGAGCACCGCCATCCACACCGCGGCGCGCCCGGGCCGGTACCCGTACGCCACCGTCCAGTCCTGGATGTAGCCCCACACCTTCGCCGCGGCCGGCAGCGTCTCGCGGCGGCGGCGCTGCTTGGCGAGCAGCACCTCACGGGCGTCCGCGTCCTCGCCGCTGTTGCGCAGCACCGTGGCGAGCCGCTCGTACGGCTCCGGGTTGTACTCCGCGGTCGCGGCCGCCAGCCAGTCCAGGCGGCGGGAGAGCGGGAAGGTGCCGGACGGGATCAGGTTCTCGTAGACGAAGCCGCCCACGCGCAGCTGGCCGGGGCCGGGCCAGCTGGTCGCCTTGTCGATCAGGTTGACGACCTTCGCGCCGGACAGCACGACCGTCCCGCGCTGCGGCCGCTCCCCGCGGAAGCGCAGCTCCGGGGTCTGCACGCGGCGCAGCGAGACCTCCTGGTCGCTCTCCAGCGTGAAGCGCGCCGAGTCCAGGTCGATGGCGTCGCCGAACCGGCCGTCGTCGAGCCGGACCCCGCCCACGCACTCGAAGCGCTGCACGCGTGTGCCGCGGGCGGGGGTCGAGCCGCTGGTCTGGATCGGATTGCCGACCCCGGCCGGGGTCAGGTAGAGGGTGCGCTCGACGGTCAGCTGCGGGGCGTTCAGGGCGCGCCGCCCATGGGTGTTGCTCAGCCGGCTGCCGCGCAGCGAGAGCGACACCCCGACGACCGCGCCGCGCAGGCTCAGCTCGCCGTGCGTCTCCAGCATCTCCGCCTGGAGGTCCTGGCCGACCGTCATCCCGTCCGCGTTGATCGACTTGCCGTGCCGGTCGCGGAACACCACCGCCTGGTTCAGGAGGAGGTCCGTGCCGATGTGCGCGTCCGAGAGCCGCATCCCGTTGTGGAACCGGCAGCGCGGCAGGTGCAGATCGCCCTCGGTGTGCACCCGGGCGCCCTCCAGACGCGGCACCGAGCAGTCCACGAGCCGCACGGTCGTGAACCGCGCCTCCGGGACCCGCACCTCCTTCTCGAAGCGGCACTGCTTCAGCTCGACGTACGGGACGATCGTGCCGCCCGACAGATCGAGCACATCGGTGATCTGCACCCCCTGGAGCTTGAGGGAGGACACCCGGCCGTCGAGCGCGGGCGGCCCGGACAGCAGCAGCCAGGCCACGATCCGCGCCCGCACACTGCGCTCCGGTCCCCAGGCGTGCCCCCCGTGCGGATCGTCCACGGCCAGGTCCCCGGTCCGCAGGTCGTACACGCTCCCGTTGCGGAACGCCTGCCACATGCCGACCTCGGTGGCGGTCAGTCCGTCCGGCACGTCCCCGTTGCCGGTCGTCACGTCGTCGACCACGACTGTTCTGCCTCCCCGTACATCCCTCTGCTTCCCCGTCGTCCCACGCGGCTGATGCCCGCTGCGTGAGCGTCTGAACGCTAGTGGTGAACGACAACCTCCGGAAACCCGACAACGGCCGGATCCGGCCGTGTATCAGGGACCGGCACCGGGCGTATCAGCCACTGGAACGCGACGACGGTCACGATGGGGCGTCTGAGAGACTTGGTATGTGATCTCTCGAATCGATCTGCGTGGCGCCGCCCTCCCCGAGGGCCAGGCCCTGCGCTCGCTGCTGCCCCGTGCCGACTTCGACGTCACGGCCGCCCTGGAGAAGGTGCGTCCGATCTGCGAGGACGTGCATCATCGTGGCGACGCGGCGCTGATCGAGTACGCGGAGAAATTCGACGGCGTGCGGATGGAGTCCGTACGCGTCCCGGCCGAGGCCCTCGAGAAGGCCCTCGCCGACCTCGATCCCGCCGTGCGCGCGGCCCTGGAGGAGTCCATCCGCCGGGCCCGGATCGTCCACCGCGAGCAGCGCCGATCCAGCCACACCACCCAGGTCGTCCCCGGCGGCTCCGTCACCGAGAAGTGGGTGCCGGTCGAGCGCGTCGGCCTGTACGCGCCGGGCGGCCGCTCCGTCTACCCGTCCTCCGTGATCATGAACGCGGTGCCGGCGCAGGAGGCGGGCGTCGAGTCGATCGCGCTCGCGTCCCCGCCGCAGGCCGAGTTCGACGGTCTGCCGCACCCCACGATCCTCGCGGCCTGCGCCCTGCTCGGCGTCGACGAGGTGTACGCGGTCGGCGGCGCCCAGGCCGTCGCCATGTACGCGTACGGCACCGAGTCCTGCGCCCCGGCCAACATGGTGACCGGACCGGGCAACATCTGGGTGGCCGCCGCCAAGCGCTACTTCACCGGTCTCATCGGCATCGACACCGAGGCGGGCCCGACCGAGATCGCGGTCCTCGCGGACGCCACGGCCGACCCCGTGCACGTCGCCTCCGACCTGATCAGCCAGGCCGAGCACGACCCGCTGGCCGCCGCCGTCCTCGTCACCGACGACGAGGCGCTGGCCGCCGCCGTCGAGCGCGAGCTGGAGCCCCAGGTCGCCGCGACCAAGCACGTCGAGGACCGCATCAAGCCCGCGCTCGCCGGCCGGCAGTCCGCGATCGTCCTCGTCGACTCCCTCGAGGACGGCCTCAAGGTGGTCGACGCGTACGGCGCCGAGCACCTGGAGATCCAGACGGAGAACGCGTCGGAGATCGCCGGGCGCGTGCGCAACGCGGGCGCGATCTTCGTCGGCCCCTGGGCGCCGGTCTCGCTCGGCGACTACGCGGCGGGCTCCAACCACGTCCTGCCGACCGGCGGCTGCGCCTGCCACTCCTCCGGCCTGTCCGTCCAGTCCTTCCTGCGCGGCATCCACATCGTCGACTACACGAAGGACGCCCTCGCCGAGGTCGCCCACCACGTGGTGACGCTCGCCGAGGCCGAGGACCTGCCCGCCCACGGCGCGGCGATCAAGGCCCGCTTCGAGTGGAAGGTCCCGAAGAACCAGTGACCCGGATCGACGACCTCCCCGTACGGGACGAGCTGCGCGGCAAGTCCCCGTACGGCGCACCGCAGCTGGACGTGGCAGTCCGGCTGAACACGAACGAGAACCCCTATCCGCTGCCCGAGCCGCTCGTGCAGCGGATCGCCGAGCGCGTCGCGGACGCCGCCCGCAACCTCAACCGCTACCCGGACCGGGACGCGGTCGAGCTGCGCACCGAGCTCGCCCGCTACCTCACCCGCACCACCGGGTACGAGGTGACGTACGAGCAGGTCTGGGCGGCCAACGGGTCGAACGAGGTGCTCCAGCAGATCCTCCAGGCCTTCGGCGGCCCCGGCCGCACGGCCCTCGGCTTCGAGCCCTCGTACTCGATGCACCCGCTGCTCGCCCGCGGCACCAACACGGGCTGGGTCAGCGCCCCGCGCAAGGACGACTTCTCGCTGGACGTGGACGCGGCCGCCGAGGCGATCCGCACCCACAAGCCGCACGTCGTCTTCATCACCAGCCCCAACAACCCGACGGGCAACGCGGTCGCTCGCGAGGACGTCCTCGCCCTGTACGAGGCCGCAGGACCGGGCGCGATCGTCGTCGTCGACGAGGCGTACACCGAGTTCAGCCACGGCGCCTCGCTCCTCGAACTGATCGAGGGCCGGCCGAACCTCGTCATCTCCCGCACCATGTCGAAGGCCTTCGGCGCGGCCGGGCTGCGCCTCGGCTACCTCGCCGCCGACCCGGCCGTGGTCGACGCGGTGCAGCTGGTGCGTCTGCCCTACCACCTGTCGGCCGTCAACCAGGCGACGGCGCTCGCCGCCCTGGAGTACACCGACACGCTCCTGAGCTACGTGGAGCAGCTGAAGGCCGAGCGCGACCGCGTGGTCGCGGAGCTGGAGACGCTCGGCTTCGACGTGACCGTCGCCGACGCGAACTTCATCCAGTTCGGCGTCTTCGAGGACCCGCACGCCGTCTGGCAGTTCGTCCTCGACCGCGGCGTCCTGATCCGGGACAACGGCGTGCCCGGCAGGCTGCGCGTCACCGTCGGCACCCCCGAAGAGAACGACGCGTTCCTGGACGCGGCCCGTGAAGTGATGAAGGAGTTCGGCGCATGAGCCGCGTAGGACGAGTAGAACGCACGACGAAGGAGACCTCCGTCCTCGTCGAGATCGACCTCGACGGGACCGGAAAGGTCGACGTGTCGACCGGGGTCGGCTTCTACGACCACATGCTCGACCAGCTCGGCCGCCACGGCCTGTTCGACCTCACGGTCAAGACCGACGGCGACCTGCACATCGACTCGCACCACACCATCGAGGACACCGCCCTCGCCCTCGGCGCCGCCTTCAAGCAGGCGCTCGGCGACAAGGTCGGCATCTACCGCTTCGGCAACTGCACGGTCCCGCTGGACGAGTCCCTCGCCCAGGTCACCGTCGACCTCTCCGGCCGCCCCTACCTCGTGCACACCGAGCCCGAGAACATGGCGCCGATGATCGGCGAGTACGACACGACGATGACCCGGCACATCCTGGAGTCCTTCGTCGCGCAGGCCCAGATCGCCCTGCACGTCCACGTCCCGTACGGGCGCAACGCGCACCACATCGTGGAGTGCCAGTTCAAGGCGCTGGCCCGGGCGCTGCGCTACGCCTCCGAGCGCGACCCGCGGGCCGCGGGCATCCTTCCCTCGACGAAGGGCGCCCTCTAGTCATGAACGGCCTCGCGACCGTCCTCATCGTCCTCGGCCTGTTCCTGCTCGGCGGCGTCTACTCGTTCGTCAAGCAGGGCATCGGCAAGAGCGTCATCACGCTCCTCGCGGTCAGTGCGGGCTTCTGCCTGCTCGCGGGCGTGCTGCGGCTCGACTACTGGAATTGATCCGGCTGACATGACCGCCACACCACAGAAGAAGATCGTCGTCTTCGACTACGGGTTCGGCAACGTCCGCTCCGCCGAGCGGGCCCTGGCCCGCGCGGGCGCCGACGTCGAGATCACCCGTGACTACGACAAGGCCATGAACGCCGACGGGCTGCTCGTGCCCGGCGTCGGCGCGTTCGCCTCCTGCATGCAGGGCCTCAAGGAGGCGCGCGGCGACTGGATCGTCGGCCGCCGCCTGTCCGGCGGGCGCCCCGTGATGGGCATCTGCGTCGGCATGCAGATCCTGTTCGCGCGCGGCATCGAGCACGGCATCGAGAGCGAGGGCCTCGACGAGTGGCCCGGCGTCGTCGAGCCCCTCAAGGCCGAGGTCGTCCCGCACATGGGCTGGAACACGGTGGACGCCGCGCAGGGCTCCCAGCTGTTCGCCGGCCTCGACACCGACGAGCGTTACTACTTCGTGCACTCCTACGCGGTCCAGAAGTGGGACCTGGAAGTGCACAACCCGAACCTGCGCGCACCGAAGGTCACCTGGGCCACCTACGGCGAGCCGTTCGTGGCCGCCGTGGAGAACGGCGCACTGTGGGCCACGCAGTTCCACCCCGAGAAGTCCGGCGACGCCGGAGCGCAGCTGCTCAAGAACTGGATCTCCGTACTGTGACCGCATCCCAGCACAAGCTCGAACTCCTTCCCGCCGTCGACGTCCGCGACGGCCAGGCCGTCCGCCTCGTGCACGGCGAGTCCGGCTCCGAGACCTCCTACGGCTCCCCGCTGGAGGCCGCCCTCGCCTGGCAGCGCGCCGGCGCGGAGTGGCTGCACCTGGTCGACCTCGACGCCGCGTTCGGCACCGGTGACAACCGCGCGCTGATCTCCGAGGTCGCCCGCGCCATGGACATCAAGGTGGAGCTGTCCGGCGGTATCCGCGACGACGACTCGCTCGCCGCCGCCCTCGCCACCGGCGCCACCCGCGTCAACATCGGCACCGCCGCCCTGGAGGACCCCGAGTGGGTCGCCAAGATCATCGCCGAGCACGGCGACCAGATCGCGGTCGGCCTCGACGTGCGCGGCACGACCCTGCGCGGCCGCGGCTGGACTCGTGACGGCGGCGACCTGTACGAGACGCTGGCCCGCCTCGACAAGGAGGGCTGCTCCCGCTACGTCGTCACCGACATCGCCAAGGACGGCACGCTCCAGGGCCCGAACCTGGAGCTGCTGCGCAACGTGTGCGCGGCCACCGACCGCCCGGTCGTGGCCTCCGGCGGCGTCTCGTCCCTGGACGACCTGCGGGCCATCGCCGAGCTCGTCCCGCTCGGCGTCGAGGGCTCCATCGTCGGCAAGGCGCTGTACGCCAAGGCCTTCACCCTCGAAGAAGCCCTGGCGGCGGTCTCGTCATGACCGGTGCCGTGCGCCGCGTGCAGTCGGGGGCGCCGTGGGAGGAGACCTTCGGGTACGCGCGCGCCGTCGAGCTGCCCACCGGTCTCGTCCTGGTCTCCGGCTGCACCTCGGTCGTCGACGGCGTGATCGCCGCCGGCGGCCCGTACGAGCAGGCGATGAACGCCTTCGCCGTCGCGTTCGACGCCCTCGGGCAGCTCGGCCTCGGCCGTGAGGACGTCGTGCGCACGCGCATGTACGTCACCCACGCGCGGGACACGGACGAGGTGGGCCGGGCCCACAAGGAGCTGTTCGACTCCGTCCGCCCTGCCGCGTCCATGATCATCGTCTCCGGATTCGTCGACCCCAGCCTGGTCGTCGAGGTCGAGGTGGAGGCGTTCCGGTCCGATTCAGGAGCACCCTCAGCATGAGCCTCGCCGTACGCGTCATCCCCTGCCTCGACGTGGACAACGGCCGCGTCGTCAAGGGCGTCAACTTCCAGAACCTGCGCGACGCGGGCGACCCCGTCGAGATGGCGAAGGTCTACGACGCCGAGGGCGCGGACGAGCTGACGTTCCTCGACATCACCGCGTCCTCCGGTGACCGCGCGACCACGTACGACGTGGTGCGGCGCACCGCCGAGCAGGTCTTCATCCCGCTCACCGTGGGCGGCGGCGTGCGCACCGCGGACGACGTCGACAAGCTGCTGCGGGCCGGCGCGGACAAGGTGGGTGTCAACACGGCGGCGATCGCCCGGCCGGACCTGATCCGGGAGATCGCCGAGCGCTTCGGCCGCCAGGTCCTCGTCCTGTCCGTGGACGCCCGCCGCACCGAGTCGGGCTCCTTCGAGGTGACGACCCACGGCGGGCGCCGCTCCGCCGGGATCGACGCCGTCGAGTGGGCGCACCGGGCCGCCGAGCTCGGCGCGGGCGAGATCCTGCTGAACTCGATGGACGCCGACGGCACGAAGGACGGCTACGACATCGAGATGATCGAGGCCGTCCGCAAGCACGTGTCCGTGCCGGTGATCGCCTCCGGTGGCGCCGGACGCGTCGAGCACTTCGCGCCGGCCGTCGCGGCGGGCGCGGACGCGGTGCTCGCGGCGTCCGTCTTCCACTTCGGCGATCTGCGGATCGGCGACGTGAAGTCCGCGCTGCGCGAGGCGGGCCACCCGGTCCGGTAGGCGTCGCGCACACGAGCGCCCTCGAAGCGCCCCCCCCAGCCCCGCCCGAGGGGGGGGGGGGCCGGGGGCCCGCCCCCCCGGGCGCGGGAAAAAAAAAATTGTGACAAACTAT
>NZ_JBHYTK010000003.1:58665-68648 GCF_042749255.1 Streptomyces sp. NPDC059524
CTGCGCTTTTGGGCCGGGGCCTGTCGTCCTCGCCCCGGTGCGCGCGGGCCGCACCGGCCCCCACGGGGGGGCCCCTCCCGCCGGGCCCACCCGCCCCCCCCCGCGCCCGCGGCGGGGGGGCGGGTTCGCTTCGGCCCGGCAGCGCGGGACTGCGAAAGAAAAGTTGTGCAACATATCTTGTGCAAGTTTTCTTTCGCATCTAGCGTCAGGGGTATGACGGAATACCGCCGCATCACCGATCTCGCCACGCTGAAGGCCTTCGGGCACCCGCTGCGCATGCGCCTCTACGGCGCGCTCTACATGCGCGGCACCGCCACCGCCTCGCACCTCGCCGAGGAGCTCGACGACGGCACGGCGGTCTCCCTCATCAGCTACCACCTGCGCAAGCTCGCCGAGCACGGCCTCATCGAGCCCGCCGAGCCCGAGGGCGCCGACGGCCGCGAGCGCTGGTGGAAGCCCGCGCAGGAAGCCCTGCGGATCGACAGCTCCGACTTCCGCGACACCCCCGAGGGCTCCGCGGCCCACACCGCGCTGTCCCGCGTCATGTACGAGCAGCGCCGTGACCACTACCTGCGCTTCCTCGACCAGCGCGCCGGCTGGAGCCCCGACTGGCAGGACGCCCACGACAGCTCCGACTTCCTGGCCCGGCTCACCCCCGCCGAGCTCAAGGAGATGACCGCCGAACTGCACGCCGTCATCGACCGGTACACGCAGGCGGGCAAGGCCGCCGACCCCGAGGGCCGCGAGACCGTCGCCGTGCACCTGTACGCCTTCCCGCTGAGGAACGCGTGATGGCCGCCCTCCTCGACGCGCGGGCCGCGCGCCGCCGCTTCGTCGCGGTCAACTTCCTGTTCTGGTTCCCCGTCGGCCTCTCCATCCCCGTACAGGTGCTGCTCCTCGTCGACCGGGGCGTGTCCGTCGCGACCGTCGCCGCCCTGTTCGCCGTGCACTCCCTGACGGCCGCCGCGCTGGAGCTGCCCACCGGAGGGCTCTCCGACGTCATAGGCCGGCGTGCCGTGCTCGCCGCCTCCGGCGTGCTCGCCGTCGTCGCGATCACCCTGACCGCCCTGGCCACCGCCACCTGGGTGTTCGCCCTCGCCATGTTCCTCAAGGGCGCCGGACGCGCCCTCAACAGCGGGCCCGCCGAGGCCTGGTACGTCGACACCGTGCACGCGGACCTCGGCCCCGACGCCGACCTGCGCGACGGCCTGGCCCGCGGCTCCGCCGCCTCCTCCGTCGCCCTCGCCCTCGGCACGATCCTCGGCGGCCTCGTGCCCTGGCTGCTCGGCCTCGGCCCCGACCTGGGCGCCCGGCTGGAGCGCGCCACCGGCGGCCTCGTCACGCCGCTGTCCGTGCCGCTCCTCGCGGGCGCCACCTGCTGCGTGCTCTACGTCGTCCACGTCCTGGTCGCCCTGCCCGAGCCGCCGCGCCCGTCGACCGGCCTGCGCGCCGTCCTCGCCGACGTGCCGCGCACCGCCCGCGCCGGCATCCGGCTCGCCACCCGCGACGTCATGGTCCGGCGCATCATGCTCACCATGGCCGCCGCCGGAAGCGCCCTCGGCGTCGTCGAACTGCTCACCCCGTCCCGCTCCGCCGACGCGACCGGCGGCGCCTCCTCGGGCGCCGTCCTCTACGCCGGTCTGGCCTGCGCCGGATTCACCGCCACCGCGCTCGGCAACCGGCTCTCCCCCTGGGTGGCCCGCGTCGCCCGGAGCGGGGAGCGCGCCATCCTCGCCGCCGAGCTGACCATGCTGCTCGGCCTGGCCGTGCTGTGCGCGACCGCCGCGACCGACACCGCCGCCCCGGCCGTCGCCGGCTACGTCCTCGTCTACGTGGGCCTGGGCCTCGCCTCGCCCTGCCTCAACGACTTCCTGCACCGGCGCACCGACAGCTCCGGCCGCGCCACCGCGCTCTCCGTGCAGTCGCTCGCCCTCCAGCTGGCCGGCGCCCTCAGCGGCCTCGTCGCGGGCGCCCTGCCCGGCGGCCCCGCCGCCTGGCTGCCCGGCGTCGTGGGCGTGAGCGCCGGAGCCCTGCTCTGGCTCCGCGCCCGCACCACCCCGAAGGCCACACCGGCCGAGGCCGCGGCGGCCCAGGCCGGTCCGGACAGCGAGCGCCCCGCGGGCACGCAGGCGCCGGGCACCCCCGCGCGCGACGCCATGGAAACGCCCCGGTAGCACCGCCGCCGGAGTGGCCCCACCTCGTCGGGCCGCGCCTAGGGCCTTTCTTTCGGATCCGGCTGGGCTCGCGGGGCGTGGCACGCCCCGCTCCCTGATCCAGCCTGATCCGAAAGAAAGGCCCTAGATCCCCAGCGCCTTCGTCTCGCTCAGCCGCGTGATCGCCGCCTCGTCGCCCTCGACCTGCACCTTCGCCGAGGACTGACGGCCCATGGTGAACATCAGCAGTTCCGGCGGCTCCCCGGTCACCGTCACCACCGGGGTGCCGCGGTGCGCGACCGCCGTCCGGCCGTCCGGGCGGCGCAGCACCAGGCCCACCGGCAGCTTGCGGCCCATCACCCGCGCCATCTTCTCCAGCCGGGACCAGAGCACGTCCGAGAACACCGGATCCAGCTCCCGCGGGCTCCAGTCCTTCTGCGCCCGGCGCACGTCCTCCGCGTGGACGTAGAACTCCACCGCGTTCGCCGCCTCGTCGATCTGCTTCACCGAGAACGGGGAGAACCGCGGCGGACCGGTGCGGATGAGCTGGATCAGCTCCTCGTACGGCTTGTCCGCGAACTCGGCCTGCACCCGCTCCAGACGCGCGGCCAGCGGCTTCACGAACGCGCCGCCCGCCGCGTCCGGACGGCGCTCGCGCACCACCACATGGGCGGCGAGATCCCGGGCGTTCCAGCCCTCGCACAGGGTCGGGGCCTCAGGGCCCGCGGCCTCCAACAGATCGGCCAGCAGGAGCCGTTCACGCTTGGCATGGGTCGACATGTCCGCCAGCCTACGACCGCCCCCACCGTCCGGACAGTGGACCACCCCCGGTCGGCGAGGCCCGGCGCGGCACAATGGTCCCCATGACCAGCGCCTCCCGCCCCAGCGACCTCGACCCGGCCGTCGCCGCCCGCCTCAAGCGCAGCGCCGACGGCCTCGTCCCCGCCATCGCCCAGCAGTACGACACCGGCGAGGTGCTCATGCTCGGCTGGATGGACGACGAGGCGCTGCACCGCACGCTCACCACGGGCCGCGCCACCTACTGGTCGCGCAGCCGTCAGGAGTACTGGGTCAAGGGCGACACCTCCGGTCACGTCCAGCACGTGAAGGCCGTCGCCCTCGACTGCGACGCCGACACCGTCCTCGTCAAGGTCGACCAGGTCGGCGCCGCCTGCCACACCGGCACGCGCACCTGCTTCGACTCCGACGTCCTCCCCCTCAGCCAGTAAGGTCGGCGGCCATGGACCTCGAGACCTTCCGCAAGCTCGCGACCGACCGCCGCGTGATCCCCGTCAGCCGCAAGCTCCTCGCGGACGGCGACACCCCCGTCGGCCTGTACCGCAAGCTCGCCGCCGAGCGCACCGGCACGTTCCTCCTGGAGTCCGCGGAGAACGGCCGCTCCTGGTCCCGCTACTCGTTCGTCGGCGTGCGCTCCGCCGGCACCCTCACCACCCGCGACGGCCAGGCCCACTGGCTCGGCACCCCGCCGGTCGGCGTCCCCGTCGACGGCGACCCGCTCGCCGCCCTGCGCGCCACCGTCGAGACCCTCCACACCCCGCACCACGAGGGCCTGCCCCCGTTCACCGGCGGCATGGTCGGCTACCTCGGCTACGACATCGTGCGCCGCCTGGAGAAGATCGGCCCGGGGGAGCGCGACGACCTGAAGCTCCCCGAGCTCACCATGCTGCTCACCAGCGACCTCGCCGTGCTCGACCACTGGGACGGCTCGGTCCTGCTGATCGCCAACGCGATCAACCACAACGACCTCGACACCGGCGTCGACGAGGCCTACGCCGACGCCGTCGCCCGGCTCGACGCGATGGAGGCCGACCTCGGCAAGCCCGTCGAGTCCGCCCCCGCCGCGCTCCCGCCCTCCGAACTGCCCGAGTACACGGCCCTGTGGGGCGGCGAGCAGTACCAGGACGCCGTCGAGGACATCAAGGAGCGCATCCGCTCCGGCGAGGCCTTCCAGGTCGTCCCCTCGCAGCGCTTCGAGACCCCGTGCACCGCGAGCGCCCTCGACGTCTACCGGGTCCTGCGGGCCACCAACCCGTCGCCGTACATGTACCTGTTCCGGTTCCCCGGCGGGGACGGAGGCGCCTTCGATGTCGTCGGCTCGTCCCCCGAGGCCCTCGTCAAGGTCGAGGACGGGCGCGCCATGGTCCACCCCATCGCCGGGACCCGGCCGCGCGGCGCCACCCCGCAGGAGGACCAGGCCCTCGCCGACGAGCTGCTCGCCGACCCCAAGGAGCGCGCCGAGCACCTCATGCTCGTCGACCTCGGGCGCAACGACCTGGGCCGGGTCTGCGAACCGGGCTCCGTCGAGGTCGTCGACTTCATGTCCGTCGAGCGGTACTCGCACGTCATGCACATCGTCTCGACCGTCACCGGCCAGGTCGCCGAGGGCCGCACCGCCTTCGACGTGCTCACCGCCTGCTTCCCCGCCGGCACCCTCTCCGGCGCGCCCAAGCCCCGTGCCATGCAGATCATCGACGAGCTGGAGCCGTCCCGGCGCGGCCTGTACGGCGGCTGCGTCGGCTACCTCGACTTCGCGGGCGACTCCGACACCGCCATCGCCATCCGCACCGCCCTGCTGCGCGACGGCACCGCCTACGTGCAGGCCGGTGCCGGCGTCGTCGCGGACTCCGACCCGGTCGCCGAGGACACCGAATGCCGTAACAAGGCGGCGGCCGTGCTGCGCGCCGTACACACCGCGAACCGGCTGTGAAGTGACGCACGACTCCCACCCCCGGCGCCCGCACACCTGGACCGAGGGGCGATAGTGGAGTACGTGACTGCCGTACCGCACCCCCGCACCGAAGCCGCCGACACCGGGCCGAACCGGACCGGCCGGCGCAGCCTCGGCGTCGCGCTGCTCTTCGGCGCGGTGGGCGCCGCCGTCGCGCTGCTCGCCTCCCGCCAGGAATGGTGCTCGGGCGTCGCCGCCGTCGCGGGCGGCCGGCTGCCGCTCACCGCGAAGGGCAGCGACGTCACCGGGGTGCCCGCGGCCCTCGCGATCGTCGGGCTCGCCGCCCTCGTCGCCGTGTTCGCCGTGCGCCGCGTCGGCCGCGTCCTGGTCGCCGCGCTGCTCGCGCTCAGCGGCGCGGGCGCCGTCGCCGCCGCCGTGCTCGGCGCGGGCGACAGCTCCGCCCTCGACGAGAAGGCCGCCACCGCCGCGGGCGACGCGTCCACCACCATCGACGCCCTCTCGCACACCGCCTGGCCGTACGTCGCGGCCGGCGGCGGCGCGCTCCTCCTGATCGCCGGCATCCTCGCCGTCGTCTACGGCGCGGCCTGGCCCTCGATGGGCGGCCGCTACGAGCGCTCCGGCGCCCCCCGTGCCCGCAAGGCGAAGGCCGTCGACCCGGACCGCCCCGAGGACCTGTGGAAGGCCCTGGACCGCGGCGAGGACCCCACCGGCACCGCCTAGACCCCGCCGGTCACCCCACAGACCCCCTGTACATCGCCGTCCGGCGCGTACGGGACAATGGACCCTGAACGTCGTACGCCCTGCGTGCGCATGGGCCGTAAGAACACCCATCAGCAATGAGGAGCAAGCCATGGCGGATGCCAGCCACGGACACACCCCGGCCGCCTGGACCGGTGTCATCATCGCCTTCGTCGGTTTCATCGTCGCCGGCGCCTTCATGGTGATGGGCAGCGTCGCCGGTTTCTGGGCCGGCATGGCCCTGCTGGCCGTCGCCGCCGTCGTCGGTGGAGTGATGCACCTGGCCGGCCTCGGCAAGCCGCGCCGCGCCGAGCTGCAGATGCCCGCGGTCGCCACGCCGCAGGCCGCCGGCTCGGAGGCCTGAGCCCCGGTACGCCCCGCGGGGGCGGTACGGCGCGACACGCGCGCCGTACCGCCCCTTTCGCGTTCCCGGGCGGGCGCGCCCCGCACCGCCGGGCCACAATGCACGGGTGACCGTCGACAGCAGCGCACCGGCGAGCGACCGGACGAGCGAACCCCGGGCCGCGGCCCCCGGCACCTCCGCCCGCGCCGCCCTGCGCCGGACCGCCGTCCCCGCCGGCCTCCTCGCCGGAGTCGTCGCGGCCTTCGGCTATGTGGCCGCCGTCGACCCGAACGAGCCGGGCCACTACCCGGCCTGCCCGTTCCTCCAGCTCACCGGCGCCTACTGCCCCGGCTGCGGCGGCCTGCGCAGCGCCCACGCCTTCGCGCACGGCGACCTCGCGACGGCCCTCGGGGCCAACGCCCTCGCGGTCGCCGGCTACGCCCTCTTCGCCGTCCTGTGGGCCGTGTGGGTGGTCCGTGCCGCCCGCGGCAGACCGCTCGGACTGCGGCTCGGCCGGGTGCACCTGTGGGCGGCCGGTACCGTCGTTCTCGCCTTCACCGTGGCCCGCAACCTGCCGTTCGGAGCCTTCCTGCACCCCTGACCCCGATGTCCACCCAATGGGACCGGAGTCAACCGGATGCGGAGCCTTCGCCCTCCTGCGGATACCATCACAGTGACCAGCCGGTTGCCCGGGGAACTGCCAGAAGGGAGTCCGCTCGCGTGAGTGTGCTCGACGAGATCATCGACGGAGTCCGTGCCGACCTCGCGGAACGGCAGGCGCGCGTCAGCCTCGACGAGCTCAAGGAGCGCGCGGCGAAGGCTCCCGCGGCCAAGGACGGGGTCGCGGCCCTGCGCGGCGACGGCGTCAAGGTCATCTGTGAGGTCAAGCGGTCCAGCCCCTCCAAGGGCGCGCTCGCCGCGATCGCCGACCCGGCCGGACTCGCCGCCGACTACGAGGCGGGCGGCGCCGCCGTCATCTCCGTCCTCACCGAGCAGCGGCGCTTCGGCGGCTCCCTCGCCGACCTCGAGGCCGTCCGCGCCAAGGTCGACATCCCGGTCCTGCGCAAGGACTTCATCGTCACCTCGTACCAGCTGTGGGAGGCCCGCGCGTACGGCGCCGACCTCGCCCTGCTGATCGTCGCCGCCCTGGACCAGCCCGCCCTGGAGTCCCTCATCGAGCGCGCCGAGTCCATCGGCCTCACCCCGCTCGTCGAGGCCCACGACGAGGACGAGGTCGAGCGCGCGGTCGACGCCGGGGCCAAGGTCATCGGCATCAACACCCGCAACCTGAAGGACCTCACGGTCGACCGCGGCACGTTCGAGCGGGTCGCCCCGGACATCCCGGACCACATCGTCAAGGTCGCCGAGTCCGGCGTGCGCGGCCCGCACGACCTGATCGCGTACGCCAACGCGGGCGCCGACGCCGTGCTCGTCGGCGAGTCCCTCGTCACCGGCCGCGACCCCAAGGCCGCCGTCGCCGACCTCGTCGCCGCGGGCGCCCATCCGGCGCTGCGCCACGGAAGGGCCTGACCTCCGCATGCCCATCGCCGCCCGTCTCGCCCCCGGCTGCCGCCCCCGCGGCTGCCGGGCGCCTGCGCGACGCGTGCGCGGCCGCCGGGTCCGCTACCACATCGGCTCGGAGCCGGGCCAGATCAACGGCATGCGATGGTGCGGGGCGCCTGCATAGAGCGCCCCGCAGGGGCGCGGGGAACTGCGCGACAAGCCACGACGGCGTAGCAGTCGCGTACGTGCCCGTATGTCTACGGCGCGTAGGCATACCCAACGCAGCCCGCACACCCATCACCCGCGAGGTACAACCGCATGCCCAGCCAATACTTCATCCCCGACCCCGAGGGGCAGATCCCGAGCCCCGAAGGCTACTTCGGCACCTACGGCGGCAAGTTCATCCCGGAGGCCCTCGTCGCCGCCGTGGACGAGGTCGCCGTCGAGTACGACAAGGCCAAGAACGACCCGGAGTTCGCCCGCGAGCTCGACGACCTCCTGACCCACTACACCGGCCGCCCGAGCAGCCTCACCGAGGTCCCCCGGTTCGCCGAGCACGCCGGCGGGGCCCGGATCTTCCTCAAGCGCGAGGACCTGAACCACACCGGCTCGCACAAGATCAACAACGTGCTCGGCCAGGCCCTGCTCACCAAGCGCATGGGCAAGACCCGCGTCATCGCCGAGACCGGCGCCGGTCAGCACGGCGTCGCCACGGCCACCGCCTGCGCCCTGTTCGGCCTCGACTGCACCATCTACATGGGCGAGATCGACACCCAGCGCCAGGCCCTGAACGTGGCCCGCATGCGCATGCTGGGCGCCGAGGTCGTCGCCGTGAAGTCCGGCAGCCGCACGCTCAAGGACGCCATCAACGAGGCGTTCCGCGACTGGGTCGCCAACGTGGACCGCACGCACTACCTCTTCGGCACCGTCGCGGGCCCGCACCCGTTCCCCGCGATGGTCCGCGACTTCCACCGGGTCATCGGCGTCGAGGCCCGCCGCCAGATCCAGGAGCAGGCGGGCCGGCTGCCCGACGCCGCGATCGCCTGCGTCGGCGGCGGCTCCAACGCCATCGGCCTGTTCCACGCCTTCATCCCGGACAGCGGCGTCCGCCTCATCGGCTGCGAGCCGGCCGGGCACGGCGTCGAGACCGGCGAGCACGCGGCGACCCTGACCGCGGGCGAGCCCGGCATCCTGCACGGCTCGCGCTCCTACGTCCTCCAGGACGAGGAGGGCCAGATCACCGAGCCGTACTCGATCTCGGCCGGACTGGACTACCCGGGCATCGGCCCGGAGCACGCGTACCTGAAGGACAGCGGCCGCGGCGAGTACCGCGCGGTCACCGACGACGCGGCGATGCAGGCCCTGCGGCTGCTCTCGCGCACCGAGGGCATCATCCCGGCCATCGAGTCGGCGCACGCCCTCGCGGGCGCGATCGAGGTCGGCAAGGAGCTCGGCAAGGACGGCCTGATCGTCGTCAACCTGTCGGGCCGCGGCGACAAGGACATGGACACGGCCGCGCGCTACTTCGGCCTGTACGGCGAGGGCACCGACGCAGAGGTGGCGGCCGACGCCGCCGACGTCGCGGAGATCGAGGGGGACGCCAAGTGAGCGGCAACGTCCAGCTGTTGAACGACACCCTGGCGCACGCCAAGGCCGAGGGCCGCGCCGCCCTCATCGCCTACCTGCCCGCCGGCTTCCCCACCGTCGACGGCGGCATCGAGGCCGTCAAGGCGGCCTTCGAGGGCGGCGCCGACGTCGTCGAGGTCGGCCTGCCGCACTCGGACCCGGTGCTCGACGGACCGGTCATCCAGACCGCCGACGACATCGCGCTGCGCGGCGGCCTGAAGATCAAGGACGTCATGCGCACCGTCCGCGAGGCGCACGAGGCCACCGGCAAGCCGGTCCTCGTCATGACGTACTGGAACCCGATCTACATCTACGGCGTCGAGCGCTTCACCAGCGAGCTCGCCGAGGCCGGCGGCGCGGGCTGCATCCTGCCCGACCTGCCGGTGCAGGAGTCGGCGCTCTGGAGGGAGCACGCGGACAAGCACGGGCTCGGCACCGTGTTCGTCGTCGCGCCCAGCAGCAAGGACGAGCGGCTCGCCACCATCACGGCGGCCGGCTCGGGCTTCGTGTACGCCGCCTCGCTCATGGGCGTCACCGGCACCCGCGAATCCGTGGGCAGCCAGGCCCAGGACCTGGTCCGCCGCACCAAGGCGACGACGGACCTGCCGGTCTGCGTCGGCCTCGGCGTCTCGAACGCGGAGCAGGCCCGCGAGGTCGCCTCCTTCGCCGACGGCGTCATCGTCGGCTCGGCCTTCGTGAAGCGGATGCTGGACGCCGAGGACGAGGCCGCGGGCCTCGCCGGGGTCCGCGCGCTCGCCGCGGAACTGGCCGAAGGGGTCAGGGCCGGTAAGTAGCCGGGTCACCCGTATGGGTGGAAGTGGGGCCGGGGGGGGGGGGGGGGGCCCCCCCCCCGGGGGGGGGGCGGGGGGGGCGGGGAAGACACGCAGGGGATACCCCACGCCCCCGGGGC
>NZ_JBHYTK010000003.1:68658-96959 GCF_042749255.1 Streptomyces sp. NPDC059524
GGTGTCGGGGGCCGGGGCCGGCCTTTTCCCCCCCCCCCGGTTCGTTGGCGCGGGTGTGAGCGAGAAGAACCGTGAGGGAAAGCGCACGGCCCGTGAGCGGCTGGCCGTGGAGCGCGAGAAGCAGAAGGCCGCGGAGAAGCGGCGCAGGACGTTGATCGTGGGCGCCGCCGTCGTCTGCGTGCTCGGCCTGGCCGCCGTGATCGGCGTGGTCGCCGCCAATTCCGGAGACGACTCCGGCGACTCTTCGGGCCCGGTGACGGCCCCGAAGGGCGCCTCGGGCAAGGACGATCTGGCGATCCCCGTCGGCCCGGCCTCGGCGAAGTCCACCCTCACGGTGTGGGAGGACTTCCGCTGCCCGGCGTGCAAGTCCTTCGAGGACAACTACCGCTCGACGATCAACGAGCTGACGGAGGCCGGGAAGCTCCGCGCCGAGTACCACACGGTCACCCTGATCGACGGGAACCTGCGAGGGAGCGGCTCCCTGCGCGCGGGCAACGCGGCGGCGTGCTCCCAGGACGCGGGCAAGTTCCGCGACTACCACGACGTCCTGTTCGAGAACCAGCCGCCGGAGAGCGACGACGCCTACGCGTCGAACGACAAGCTGATCGAGCTGGCCGGCAAGGTCGACGGCCTGACGACGGACACGTTCAAGAAGTGCGTGAACGACGGCACGTACGACTCCTGGATCCAGAAGTCCTACAAGGCGTTCCAGGACGAGGGCCACACCGGCACGCCGACCGTCCTGCTCGACGGCAAGAACCTGATGAACGACAACACGCTGACCCCCGCCAAGCTGAAGAAGATGGTCGAGGACGCGAACAAGTAGGGGACGCGCGGGAGATCAGGGAGTGCGGGGCAAGTCGTAATGGAGCCGTTGCCGGGCTGCCCGACGTGGGTGCGGCCCGGCACGGTAGCGTCGACACTGCCATGGAACTTGCCTACATCCCCAGTCCGTCCCGCGGAGTGGTCTACCTCGGACCCGTCCCGCTGCGCGGCTACGCGTTCTGCATCATCATCGGCGTCTTCGTGGCCGTCTGGCTCGGCAACAGGCGCTGGATCGCCCGCGGCGGCCGCACCGGCACCGTGGCCGACATCGCTGTCTGGGCGGTGCCGTTCGGCCTGGTCGGCGGGCGTCTCTACCATGTGATCACGGACTACGAGCTGTACTTCAGCGCGGGCCGTGACTGGGTGGACGCCTTCAAGATCTGGGAGGGCGGCCTCGGCATCTGGGGCGCCATCGCGCTCGGCGCGGTCGGTGCCTGGATCGGCTGCCGCCGCCGCGGCATCCCGCTCCCGGCCTACGCCGACGCCATCGCCCCCGGCATCGCCCTCGCCCAGGCCATCGGCCGCTGGGGCAACTGGTTCAACCAGGAGCTGTACGGCAAGGCCACCGACCTGCCGTGGGCGCTGCACATCACCTCCGACACCGACGGGCGCGTTCCGGGCTACTACCACCCGACGTTCCTGTACGAGTCGCTGTGGTGCGTCGGCGTCGCGCTGCTCGTCATCTGGGCGGACCGCCGCTTCAAGCTCGGCCACGGGCGGGCCTTCGCGCTGTACGTCGCCGCGTACTGCGCGGGCCGGTTCTGGACCGAGTACCTGCGCGTGGACGACGCCCACCACGTCCTCGGCCTGCGGCTCAACAACTGGACGGCGCTGTTCGTCTTCCTGCTCGCCGTGATCTACATGGTGATCTCGGCGAAGACGCGGCCGGGCCGCGAGGAGGTCGTGGAGCCGGGCGCCGACGGCTCCGGCGACGACGAGGGCGGTGCCCCGGAGGCCGAGAAGGAGCCGTCCGAGGACGAGGCCCCCGCCGCCGACGCCGGCGAGAAGCCCGATCTGAGGAAGGCCGAGCCCGAGGACGCGGCGAAGCCCGACTCCGACTCCTCCGACGCGGGCTCCGACGGCGACGCCGCCGGAGCCGAGGCCGAGGCCGGGGCCAAGAAGGGCTGACCGCTCAGCTCCACCGCTCAGCTCCGTACGTCGACGGGGGCGCGGGACCGCACAGGTCCGGCGCCCCCGTTCGCGTGCCCGCCCCGGTCCGCCTCCCCGCACCGGGCCGCGAGGGCCAGCGTCCGGCGCGCCCCCGCCACCACCGCCGCGTCGACGAACCGCCCGTCCGGCAGCGCGAGCGCCCCCGCGTCACCGGCCGCCGCCGCGACGACGTCCTCCGCGGCCCGCACCTCCGCCGGGCTAGGCCGGAACGCCGCCTCGATCACCGGCAGCTGCCGCGGATGGATCGCCATGCGGCCCAGGAAGCCGAGCGCCCGGCCCGCCGCGCAGGAGCGGGCGAGGCCCGTCAGATCACGGATGTCCGGGTGGACGGACTGCGGCGGCGGCGGCAGCCGCGCCGCGCGGGCCGCGACCACCGCCCGCCCCCGCACCCAGGCGAGGCCCGCCGGATCCGCGATGCCGAGATCCGCGCGCAGGTCCGCCTCGCCGAGCGCGATGCCGTGGACCGCCGGATGCGAGGCGATCGCGTAGGCCCGCTCGACCCCGAGCGCCGACTCCAGCAGGGCGTACAGCGGCGGCACTGCCACCGCCCAGCCCAGCGCCCGGTCCAGATCGGACACGTCGTGGACCTTCGGCAGACGCAGCGCGCCGAGGCCGGGCAGCGCGCTCAGGCGGCGCACCTCGTGCTCGGCGCGCGGCCCGTCCAGTGCGTTGACCCGCACGTGCACGGGGACCGGATGCCGGTCCGTGAGCAGCTCCGCCGTCGCGTCCAGGGCGTAGGCCTTGCGGTCCGGGGCGACCGCGTCCTCGAGGTCGACCAGGACCACGTCGGCTCCCGAACCGAGCGCCTTCGCGACCACGTCGGGCCGGTCCCCGGGCGCGTACAGCCAGGTCAGGAAGAGCGGGTTCCGCGGCGAGCGGGTCACACGGCACCCGCCTCGCGCAGCGCCCCGATCTCGGTGCCCGTCAGGCCGAGGGCGCCCAGGACCTCGTCCGTGTCGGCGCCGTGCGGGCGGCCCGTCCAGCGGATCGCGCCGGGTGTCCCGGAGAGCCGGAACAGCACGTTCTGCATCTTGACCGAGCCGAGCTCGGGGTCGGGCAGCTCGACGATCGAGTCCAGGGCCGCGTACTGCTCGTCGGCCATGACGTCCCGGATGTCGTGCACCGGGGCGATCGCCGCCTCCGCCTTCTCGAACGCGCGCAGCACCTCGTCGCGGGTGCGGGCCGCGATCCAGTCGCCGACCGCCTCGTCGAGCTCGTCCGCGTGGGCGGCCCGGCCGGAGCCCGACGCGAACCACTCCGCGTCGATCAGCTCGGGCCGCCCCACCAGGTGCATCACGCGCTCCGCGATCGACTGGGCGGACGTCGACACCGCGACCCACCTCCCGTCGCCGGTGCGGTACGTGTTGCGGGGCGCGTTGTTCGTGGAGCGGTTGCCGGTGCGCTCCTGCACGTAGCCGAGCTGGTCGTACCAGACGGGGTGGGGGCCGAGCACGGTCAGGATCGGCTCGATGATCGCCATGTCGACGACCTGCCCGCGCCCGGTGAGGTCCCGGCCGCGCAGCGCCGCCATCACCGCGTACGAGGAGGCGAGCGCGGCGATGGAGTCGGCGAGGCCGAACGGCGGCAGCGTCGGCGGCCCGTCCGGCTCCCCGGTGATCGCCGCGAAGCCGCTCATCGCCTCGGCGAGGGTGCCGAAGCCGGGGCGGCGCGCGGACGGGCCGAACTGGCCGAAGCCCGTGACGCGGGCCAGGACGAGGCGCGGGTTGGCGGCGCTCAGCGCGTCCCAGCCGAGGCCCCAGCGCTCCAGCGTGCCGGGGCGGAAGTTCTCGATGACGACGTCCGCGTCGGCGGCCAGCCTCAGGAGCACGTCGCGGCCGCCCGGTGTGGACAGATCGAGGGTGATGTTCCGCTTGTTCCGGCCGAGGAGCTTCCACCACAGGCCGACGCCGTCCTTCGCCGGGCCGTGCCCGCGCGAGGGGTCGGGGCGGCGCGGGTGCTCGACCTTGACGACCTCGGCGCCGAAGTCGCCGAGCATCGTGGCGCACAGGGGGCCCGCGAACAGCGTGGCCAGGTCGAGGACGCGGATACCGGTGAGCGGGCCGTCCGTGGGCGGGTGGTGCGTCATGCGCGGGCCTCCAGGGTGAGCCGGGCCAGTTCGTCGAAACCGATGCCGTCGAAGCCGGCGACCGTGCTGGCGAGACGGTTCTTCAGCGGGGCGGTCCACTGCTCGCCGAGCGCGTCGGGATGTCCGGCGAGCAGGCCGGTGAGCGAGCCGGCCGTCGCCCCGTTCGAGTCGGTGTCCCAGCCGCCGGACACGACGCGGCAGACCGAACCCGCGAAGTCGCCGTCGGCGTGGGTGAGCGCGGCGGCGAGCAGCGCCGCGTTGGGCAGGACGTGCACCCAGTGGTGATCGCCGTACGCCGCGTGCAGCCGGTCGACGACCGTGTCGAACCCGGCGGCGGTGCCGGTGCGTTCGGCCTCGGCGGCGTCGATGCCGCAGCGGATCGCGCGGGCGTAGCGGGAGTCGGGCGGGACATGAGCCAGGCCCGTGCGCAGGGCCTCGTGCACGGTGGGGCGGCCGGGGCCCGCCGCGTGCGCGAGCGCCGCCGCGACGAACTGGGCGCCGTAGACACCGTTCGCCGTGTGGGTCAGGACGGCGTCCCTGCGGGCGAGTTCGGCCGCCCGCGCGGGGTCGCCCGGGGTGGTCCAGCCGTAGACGTCGGCGCGGATCTGCGCGCCGATCCACTCGCGGAACGGATTGCGGTGGGTGGCCGTGAGCGGGGGTTCGAGACCGGACAGGAGATTGCGGTACGCGATCCGTTCTGCGGTGAAGGCGCGGCCCGCCGGCAGCTCGTCCAGCCACAGCCGGGCCACGTCCTCCGTCGTGAAGTCCCGGCCGTGGCGCCGGAGCAGCAGCAGGCCGAGCAGGGGGTAGTCGAGGTCGTCGTCCTCGGGCATCCCGTCGATGTTCTCGGCCAGGCAGGTGGCCGCCGAACGGCGGTTCCAGGGGTGGGCGCGGGCGATCTCCGGGTCGAGGCCGCGCGCCGTGAACCAGGTGCGCAGCGGGTGGTTGCCGGTGGAGGCCGTGATCGCGCGGATGCCTTCCAGGGGAAGCTTCTCCACCGGTTTGCCGAGCAGACAGCCGGCCGCGCGGCCGAGCCAGGCGGCGTGCAGCCGGTCCAGCTCGCGCTCGCGGCGGGGCGCGGGGCCCGTCGACCGGGCGGCCGGGCCGTGGAACACCGCCGGTTCCGTGCCGCCGAGCGGGGCCGGCATCCGGGCCAGCTCGTCGAGCAACTCCTCGGCCAGGGCGCGCAGTTCGGGCCGGGCCCGGGTCGGGGACGCGCCCGCGCGCAGCGGCGCCGGGTGGCCACCGGCCGCGGCCCAGCGCCGGGCCACCGCGCCCGCGTCCCGGCCGTCCTGCGCGGCCTGGCGCAGCTCGTGCCCGATCAGGTCCTCGGGCTGCACCCAGGTCAGGCGCAGCATCACAGGCCCGCGATCGACGCGAAGGCCGCCTCGTGGGCACGGCGCCGTGACAGGTCGCGGGCGTGCACCTCGCGGGCGACCAGGGCCAGCGACGCCGCGGGGCGGTGCAGGTCCAGGCGGCTGGCGCGGGCCACCTCCGCGCTCCACTCCTTCGGCACCGCGCTCTCGCCGCGCAGCGCGCCCACGATCGCGCCGGCCATCGTGGCGATCGAGTCGCAGTCCCGGCCGTAGTTGACCGCTCCGAGCACGGTGTGCCGGTAGTCGCCCGCGCCGACGAGCAGCATGCCGAGCGCGACCGGCAGCTCCTCGATCGAGTGCAGCCGGGAGGGGCGGCGGGCGCCGAGCGAGGGCCTGCGGTACTCGGGGCCGACCGTGTCGAAGGGGGCGACGGCCGCGCGCAGCGGGGCGAGCGCCGCCTCGAAGTCGACGTGGTTCACGGCCACCTCGCAGACCGCCTCGATCGCGGTCCGGGTGCCGTCCTTGGCCAGCGCGAGCGCGTCCTCGACCACCCGGTCCGGGGTCGCGCCGGGCTTGAACGCGGAGGCGACGGCCGCCGCGAACACCCCGGCCGCCTCGCGCCCGTACGAGCTCTGGTGCGCGCCCGCGACGTCCAGCGCCTCCTCGTACGCCTTCCTGGGATCGCCCGCGTTCACCGCGCCGACCGGGGCCATGTACATCGCGGCGCCGCAGTTCACGATGTTCCCGACGCCGGCCTCGCGGGGGTCCACGTGGCCGTAGTGGATGCGGCTCACGATCCACTTCTCGGCGAGGAAGATCCGCTGGAGCGGGAGGGCCTCCGCCTCCAGTTCCGGGATCCAGCGCGGGGTCGTCATCAGGTCGGGGACCAGGTGGTCGGCGACCGCGTACGCGTCGAGGTGGTCGCGGACCTTCTCGTACACGCGGACCAGCGCGTGCGTCATCAAGGTGTCGTCGGTGACGTGCCCGTCGCCCTTGTGGTACGGGGCGATGGGGCGGGCCGTGCGCCAGTCGTCCTTGTGGAAGGGCTCCACGATGCCGCGGACCCGGCCGCCGTGCCGTTCCACGATGGCCTCCGGTGGCCAGCCCTCGACCGGTCCGCCGAGCGCGTCGCCCACGGCGGCGCCGACGAGTGTGCCGGTGACGCGGTCCTCGAGGGTCGGGCGGGGGGTGTTCATGGTGACGTCCCTTCCATGGTGGGTGAGTCGAACGACGTACGGGTGAGCCGTTCGGCGAGGTGGACGAGGTCGGTGCCCGCGAACTGGGGGAGTGCGCAGCCGGCGAGGGTGCGGCAGGCGGCGCGCCAGGTGTCGGGCAGGGCGTCGGCGCCGCCGATCGCGCCGGTGAGGGCGCCGGCCAGGGCGGGGGCCGAGTCGGCGACGCGGGAGAGGCAGGCGGCGGTGGGAACGGCCTCGGAGACCGCGCCCGCGGCGGCCGTCGCGACGGCGAGGGCCACGGGGACGGTCTCCGCCGCGGCGATGCCGTAGCTGTAGACGTGGTCGACGATCTCGTGCTCCAGGACCGGTACGAGGGCGAACGCGTTGCCCGTCAGACCGGGGCGGGCGGCCGCGGCGGCGCGGCCCAGGCCGACGGCGCGATGGGCGTTGCGGTGGATCTCCGTGCCCTCGGGGAGCTGGTCGAGCGCGGCGTCCGCGCAGGCGTCGACCGGGGCGCCGCCGAGCGCCGTCGCGACGGCCGCCGCCATGGCGCGGGCGCCGTGCACGCCGTCGCCGTCCTGCGTGTAGCGGGCGTCGAACTCCGCGAGGTCCGCGGCGCGTTCGGGGTCGCCGGGGTGGACGACGGCCAGGATCGCGGCCCGGACGCAGGCGGCGTCGTCGAAGTAGTGCGGGTTGTCGTGGCCGGTCGCCGGGGGCCGCAGCCCGGCCGCGAGATTGCCGAGCCCCGCCCGCACCGAGATCCGGGCCCGCAGCGGGATCCGGGCCGACTCGATCTCGTCGGCCCGGGCCGCGGCGGCGGCGATCTCGTCGGCCAGGGCGTGCCAGGCGCGGGCCAGCGCGGTCCGTACGTCGTCGGGGCCCGCGCCGAGGATCGCCGACGCGGTGAACGCGGCCCACTCGGCGTCGTCCGACGGGCCGAGCCGGAGGGGCTCCGGGGGCTGGTTCAGGGCGATCGGCACGGGGAGCGTCGTGGTGGCGTTCAGCTCGGCGAACGTGTCCAGCTCGCGGGTCAGCCGGCGCGTCCAGTCCGGCAGCCGCGCCGCGCGATGCCGCCCGGCGGGCCACCCGGCGGCGTCCCCGGCGGCGACCCCGAGCAACAGCCCTTCTACGCGACCGTGGCGCGGGACGAGTTCTCCAACGGGGTTCACGGGGCGGCTCCGGGGGATCGTGGTGCGTGCGACGGCACGGCATCAGCGGCTTCGCCGAGGGGCGCGGGGAACTGCGCGACCAGCCACGACGGCGCGGCACCCGGCGACGGCGGTCGTCCCCCGCGGCGGCGGCGCTGTGGCCGAAGGCCGACGCATCGTGCACTCGGCGATGGCGTTCGACCCCAACGGCGGGGCGCCGTGTTCATGCCGCCCCCTTACCGGTGGGCGGCGCCGGGGTCAGGCGGTCGGCTACGTCCAGGATGTGGCGGCCCGCCATCAGGGGGAGGCAGGTGCCGCGTACGGGCCCGATCGCACGGGCCCAGGGCGAGGGGATCGCGCACTCCCCGTGCAGGGCACCGGCGAGCGCCCCCGCCACGGCGGCCGTCGTATCGGCGTCCCGCCCCATGTTCACGGCCGTGAGCACGGCCCCCCGGAAATCCCCCCGCGCCACCGCGAACGCTCCGAACGCCAGCCCCACCGCCTCCGGCGCGAGATCCGTCCAGGGATAGCCGCCGATGACGACGGCCTTGCGGACGGCCCGTTCCATGGAGAGCTGGGTCGCCTCCGGGTCACGCCGGGCGAGCCGGGCCGCCCGGACCGCCCGGTGCAGGGAGCGCGCCGTCCACGAGTCCTCGGGGACCACGGACAGCGCCGCCTGCACGACCGCGTCGGGGTTGTGGCTGACCATCGCGGCGGCGACCCCCGCGGCGACGGCCCGCCCGCCGAGAATGCCCTCGCCGTCGTGCGACACGGTCCCGTCGATCGCGACGAGCCGGGCCGCCTCGGCGGGCCGCCCCGCCGCGTGCACCCCGAACGGCGCCGCCCGCATGGCGAGCCCGTCGCTCCACGCGTGCCGGTGCTGCGCCGAGATCGGGGCAGCGAGCCCGCGCCGCAGGTTCTCCAGAGTGCCGCGCTCGCTGAACCCGGCGCCCCGGAAGGCCCCTTCGTCCCGGTCCGCGATCCAGGTGTGCCAGGCCTCCTCGACGTCCGCGAGGGTGAGCGCGGTCCCCTTCTCGGCCAGCAGCAGCCCCGAGAAGATCGCGTACTCCGTGTCGTCCGTGCCCGCCGGATCGTCCGCGACGAATCCCTCGATCCGGCCCCAGCGCTCCCGGATCTGAGACGGCTTCAGGTTCTCGGCGGGTGCTCCGAGCGCGTCCCCGACGGCCAGCCCGAGCAGCGCGCCCCGCGCCCGGTCGCGCAGCGAGATCACGGCGGGCGGGCGGCGCCGCGGAACCGTGCGCAGTCTGCGGGGCGGCGCTGCCGTGCCGTCCGCCGGGGGATCCGGGTCGACGCTGACGCTCATGAGGGGCCCGCGCTTTCTTCCGGTGCGGGTCCCTTCCCCGGGGTCATGAGCCTCCTGGAGAAAAGCCGCATTCCAGATATTTCGACCATGCTTCCCCGGTGTGGCGCCCGAGTGATCCCGTGATCCATCTCACGGGTGAGTCCGGGAAGATCCGAGCCCCTCCGAATCGCCCGACCTCAACCCCTCCGACGGCACCCCGCGCGGCGCAAAACCGCAGGTAAGTACGGCCTTCCTTGCTAGCGGAGATCGCTCGGGAGGCGTACTTTCATGGGCGTAGACAAAAGATCGAAGCGATCCGGGTCTGGATGAAGTCCAGAAATAGACGTCCGGGTCGACAGTAGGGGAGCGGGGACACAGGCATGGCCATCATCGAGACCGAGGCGACACTCCACGACGCGCACCGGGACAACCACACCCACCGCGATGTCAACGGAGGCTGGCTGCGCCCGGCGGTCTTCGGCGCCATGGACGGCCTCGTGTCCAACTTCGCGCTGATGGCCGGTGTCGCGGGCGGCGCCGTCTCGCAGCAGACGGTGATCATCACGGGCCTCTCCGGACTGGCCGCCGGCGCCTTCTCCATGGCCGCCGGCGAGTACACCTCGGTCGCCTCCCAGCGCGAGCTGGTCGAGGCCGAACTGGACGTGGAGCGCCGGGAGTTGCGCAAGCACCCGGCCGACGAGGAGCGCGAGCTCGCCGAGCTGTACGTGTCCCGCGGCGTCGAGCCGGAGCTCGCCCGCGAGGTCGCCCGGCAGCTGTCCCAGGACCCCGAGCAGGCCCTGGAGATCCACGCCCGCGAGGAGCTCGGCATCGACCCGTCCGACCTGCCCTCGCCGATGGTGGCCGCGGTGTCCTCGTTCGGCTCGTTCGCGCTCGGCGCCCTGATCCCCGTCCTGCCCTACCTGCTGGGCGCGAGCGCCCTGTGGCCGGCCGTGATCCTCGCGCTGCTCGGCCTGTTCGCCTGCGGCGCCGTCGTGGCCAAGGTGACGGCCCGCTCCTGGTGGTTCAGCGGACTGCGCCAGCTGGCCCTGGGCGGGGCCGCGGCGGGTGTGACGTATCTCCTGGGAAGCGTCTTCGGCACTTTTGCCGGTTGACGGGGCGCGGGTTCCCGCTCGAAGATGTGGCCCTGAAGATGGCTATACAGGTCCTTGCATAAGTAGTCGTTACCGTTCGGTTTCGGCAGTGCGACAGCGGGGCATGAGCCGTAAGCGCTGCGGGCAACGAAGCTCGCGGCGCACCCCCCGGCACATACGGCCTCGGTCAACGATCTGTCCCTGAGGCCTCTCTCCACCGCCACCGCGGTGTCCGCATGATGGAACGCAGTATCCACTTCTCGAGAAGCACCCCATCATGTAACCTGCACGAAATTTTGCAGCAGCATCACCTCGCAGAGGGCCAACGTCGTCCCTCGGCACGCAAATGCCACGACGACGACGGGAGAGCCGATGCGTACGCCGCGCCAGCCGTCCCAGCACTCCACCAGCGGCCAGAACTGGTCGCACATGGATGCTCGCCCTGCCGCCCAGGGCATGTACGACCCGCGCAACGAGCACGACGCCTGTGGCGTCGGCTTCGTGGCCACCCTCACCGGAGAGGCGAGCCACACGCTGGTCGAGCAGGCGCTCACCGTTCTGCGCAATCTGGAACACCGCGGTGCCACCGGCTCCGAGCCCGACTCGGGCGACGGCGCCGGCATCCTGTCCCAGGTTCCGGACGCCTTCCTGCGTGAGGTCACCGAGTTCGACCTCCCCGAGGCCGGTGCGTACGCCGTCGGTATCGCCTTCCTGCCCGAGCACGGCACCGCCGAGTCCGTCTCGCGCATCGAGACGATCGCGGCCGAAGAGGGCCTGAACGTCCTCGGCTGGCGCGAGGTCCCGGTCGCCCCCGAGCTGCTCGGCGCCAGCGCCCGCTCGACGATGCCGGTCTTCCGCCAGATCTTCGTCGCCGACGGCAGCTCCACGGGCATCGCCCTGGACCGCAAGGCGTTCGTGCTGCGCAAGCGCGCCGAGCGCGAGGAGGGCGTCTACTTCCCCTCCCTGTCCGCGCGGACGATCGTCTACAAGGGCATGCTGACCACCGGCCAGCTGGAGCCCTTCTTCCCCGACCTGTCCGACCGCCGCTTCGCCTCGGCCGTCGCGCTCGTCCACTCGCGCTTCTCCACGAACACGTTCCCGTCGTGGCCGCTCGCGCACCCCTACCGCTTCGTCGCCCACAACGGTGAGATCAACACCGTCAAGGGCAACCGCAACTGGATGCGCGCCCGCGAGTCCCAGCTCGCCTCCGAACTGTTCGGCTCGGAGAAGCTGGAGCGGATCTTCCCGATCTGTACGCCGGACGCCTCCGACTCCGCCTCCTTCGACGAGGTCCTGGAGCTCCTGCACCTCGGCGGCCGTTCGCTGCCGCACAGCGTCCTGATGATGATCCCGGAGGCGTGGGAGAACCACGACTCCATGGACGCGGACCGGCGCGCCTTCTACCAGTACCACTCCACGATGATGGAGCCCTGGGACGGCCCGGCCTGTGTCACCTTCACCGACGGCGTCCAGGTCGGCGCCGTTCTCGACCGCAACGGTCTGCGCCCCGGCCGCTACTGGGTCACCGACGACGGCCTCGTCGTCCTCGGCTCCGAGGTCGGCGTCCTCGACATCGACCCCGCCAAGGTCGTCCGCAAGGGCCGCCTGCAGCCCGGCAAGATGTTCCTCGTCGACACCGCCGAGCACCGCATCGTCGAGGACGACGAGATCAAGGCGGGCCTCGCCGCCGGGCAGCCCTACGCCGAGTGGCTCGAGGCCGGCGAGATCGAGCTCTCCGACCTGCCCGAGCGCGAGCACATCGTGCACACGCACGCCTCCGTCACGCGCCGCCAGCAGACCTTCGGCTACACCGAGGAAGAGCTCCGCGTCATCCTCGCGCCCATGGCCAAGGCCGGCGCCGAGCCGATCGGCTCGATGGGCACGGACACCCCGATCGCGGCGCTCTCGCAGCGCCCGCGCCTGCTCTTCGACTACTTCACCCAGCTGTTCGCGCAGGTCACCAACCCGCCGCTGGACGCCATCCGCGAGGAGCTCGTCACCTCGCTGCGCTCCTCGCTGGGCCCGCAGGGCAATCTGCTCGACCCGACCGCCGCGTCGTGCCGCAGCGTCACCCTGCCCTTCCCGGTGATCGACAACGACGAGCTCGCCAAGCTCATCCACATCAACGCCGACGGCGACATGCCCGGCATGAAGGCCGCGACCCTGTCCGGCCTGTACCGGGTCTCCGGCGGCGGCGACGCCCTCGCCGCCCGCATCGACGAGATCTGCACCGAGGTCGACGCCGCCATCGAGGCGGGCGCCCACCTCCTCGTGCTCTCCGACCGGCACTCCGACGCCGAGCACGCGCCGATCCCGTCGCTGCTGCTCACCGCGGCCGTCCACCACCACCTCATCCGCACCAAGCAGCGCACCCAGGTGGGTCTGCTCGTCGAGGCCGGTGACGTCCGCGAGGTCCACCACGTCGCCCTGCTGATCGGCTTCGGCGCCGCGGCCGTCAACCCGTACCTGGCCATGGAGTCCGTCGAGGACCTGGTCCGCGCCGGCACCTTCCTCGCCGGTGACGAGGACGGCGGCGCCGAGACCGCGATCCGCAACCTGATCTACGCCCTCGGCAAGGGCGTCCTCAAGGTCATGTCCAAGATGGGCATCTCGACCGTCGCCTCCTACCGCGGCGCCCAGGTCTTCGAGGCCGTCGGCCTCGACGAGGCCTTCGTCGAGAAGTACTTCAACGGCACCGCCACCAAGATCGGCGGCGCGGACCTCGACGTCATCGCCGACGAGGTCGCCGCCCGCCACGCCAAGGCCTACCCGGCCTCCGGCATCGCCCCGGCGCACCGCGCGCTGGAGATCGGCGGCGAGTACCAGTGGCGCCGCGAGGGCGAGCCGCACCTGTTCGACCCGGAGACGGTCTTCCGCCTCCAGCACGCGACCCGCTCGCGCCGCTACGACATCTTCAAGAAGTACACGGACCGCGTGAACGAGCAGTCCGAGCGCCTCATGACGCTGCGCGGCCTGTTCAACTTCAAGAGCGGCCGCGAAGTGATCTCCGTCGACGAGGTCGAGCCCGTCTCCGAGATCGTCAAGCGCTTCTCCACCGGCGCCATGTCGTACGGCTCCATCTCGCGCGAGGCCCACGAGACCCTCGCCATCGCCATGAACCAGCTGGGCGCCAAGTCCAACACCGGTGAGGGCGGCGAGGACCCGGAGCGCCTGTACGACCCGGCGCGCCGCTCCTCCATCAAGCAGGTCGCCTCCGGCCGCTTCGGTGTCACGAGCGAGTACCTGGTCAACGCCGACGACATCCAGATCAAGATGGCGCAGGGCGCCAAGCCCGGTGAGGGCGGCCAGCTGCCCGGCCACAAGGTCTACCCGTGGGTCGCCAAGACGCGTCACTCGACGCCGGGCGTGGGCCTCATCTCCCCGCCGCCGCACCACGACATCTACTCCATCGAGGACCTGGCTCAGCTGATCCACGACCTCAAGAACGCCAACCCGGTCGCGCGCATCCACGTGAAGCTCGTGTCCGAGGTCGGCGTCGGCACGGTCGCCGCGGGTGTCTCCAAGGCGCACGCGGACGTGGTCCTGATCTCCGGCCACGACGGCGGAACGGGCGCCTCCCCGCTCACCTCCCTCAAGCACGCGGGCGGCCCCTGGGAGCTCGGCCTCGCCGAGACCCAGCAGACGCTGCTGCTCAACGGCCTGCGCGACCGCATCGTCGTGCAGACCGACGGCCAGCTGAAGACCGGCCGCGACGTCGTCATCGCCGCGCTGCTCGGCGCCGAGGAGTTCGGTTTCGCGACCGCGCCGCTCGTCGTCTCCGGCTGCGTCATGATGCGCGTCTGCCACCTGGACACCTGCCCGGTCGGCATCGCCACCCAGAACCCGACGCTGCGCGACCGCTTCTCCGGCAAGGCCGAGTACGTCGTCAACTTCTTCGAGTTCATCGCCCAGGAAGTGCGCGAGCTCCTCGCCGAGCTCGGCTTCCGCTCCATCGAGGAGGCCGTCGGCCACGCCGAACTCCTCGACACCGAGCGGGCCGTGGACCACTGGAAGGCGCAGGGCCTGGACCTGGAGCCGCTGTTCCACGTGCCGGACCTGCCCGCCGGCGCCGTCCGCCACCAGGTCGTCACCCAGGACCACGGCCTGGAGAAGGCGCTCGACAACGAGCTCATCAAGCTCGCCGCCGACGCCCTCGCGGCCGACGACCAGGCCGACGCCCGCCCGGTGCGCGCCCAGGTCGCCATCCGCAACATCAACCGCACGGTCGGCACCATGCTCGGCCACGAGGTGACGAAGAAGTTCGGTGGCGCGGGCCTGCCCGACGACACCATCGACATCACCTTCACCGGCTCGGCCGGCCAGTCCTTCGGCGCCTTCGTGCCGCGCGGTGTCACGCTCCGCCTGGAGGGCGACGCCAACGACTACGTCGGCAAGGGCCTGTCCGGCGGCCGCATCATCGTCCGCCCGGACCGCGGCGCCGACCACCTCGCCGAGTACTCGACGATCGCCGGCAACACCATCGCGTACGGCGCGACGGGCGGCGAGCTGTACCTGCGCGGCCGCACCGGCGAGCGCTTCTGCGTCCGCAACTCCGGTGCCACGGTCGTCTCGGAGGGCGTGGGCGACCACGGCTGCGAGTACATGACCGGCGGTCACGCGGTCGTCCTCGGCGAGACGGGCCGCAACTTCGCGGCCGGCATGTCCGGCGGTGTCGCCTACGTCATCGACCTGGACACCGACCAGGTCAACGCGGGCAACCGGAGCGCGGTCGAGGCCCTCGACGCCACCGACAAGCAGTGGCTGCACGACGTCGTGCGCCGCCACGCCGAGGAGACCGGCTCCACCGTCGCCGAGAAGCTCCTCGTCGACTGGGACGCGTCGGCCGCCCGCTTCAGCAAGATCATCCCCAGCACGTACAAGGCAGTGCTCGCCGCCAAGGACGCCGCCGAGCGAGCCGGTCTCTCCGAGACCGAGATCACCGAGAAGATGATGGAGGCGGCGACCAATGGCTGATCCCAAGGGCTTTCTCAACCATGGCCGCGAGGTCGCGCGGACCCGCCCGGTCGGCGACCGCGTCAAGGACTGGAACGAGGTCTACGTCCCCGGGTCCCTGCTGCCCATCATCAGCAAGCAGGCGTCCCGCTGCATGGACTGCGGCATCCCGTTCTGCCACAACGGCTGCCCGCTCGGGAACCTGATCCCCGAGTGGAACGACTTCGCCTACCGCGAGGACTGGTCGGCGGCGCAGGAGCGCCTGCACGCCACCAACAACTTCCCGGAGTTCACCGGCCGCCTCTGCCCGGCGCCCTGTGAGTCGGCGTGCGTGCTCGGCATCAACCAGCCGGCCGTGACCATCAAGAACGTCGAGGTCTCGATCATCGACCAGGCGTGGGACCGGGGCGACGTCGCCCCGCAGATCCCCGAGCGCCTGTCGGGCAAGACCGTCGCCGTCGTCGGCTCGGGCCCGGCGGGTCTCGCCGCCGCCCAGCAGCTGACCCGGGCCGGCCACACGGTCGCCGTGTACGAGCGCGCCGACCGCATCGGCGGCCTGCTCCGCTACGGCATCCCCGAGTTCAAGATGGAGAAGCGCCACATCAACCGCCGCATCGAGCAGATGCGCGCGGAGGGCACCAAGTTCCGTACGGGCGTGGAGATCGGCCGCGACATCGACGCCGCCAAGCTCCGCAAGCGCTACGACGCGGTGGTCGTCGCCGCGGGCGCCACCATCTCCCGCGACCTGCCCGTCCCGGGCCGCGAGCTGAACGGCATCCACTTCGCCATGGAGTACCTGCCGCTCGCGAACAAGGTCCAGGAGGGCGACTACGTCCAGCCGCCCATCACCGCCGAGGGCAAGCACGTCGTCGTCATCGGCGGCGGCGACACCGGCGCCGACTGCGTGGGCACCGCGCACCGCCAGGGCGCGGCCTCTGTCACGCAGCTGGAGATCATGCCGCGCCCGAACGACGACCGGAACCCGGTCTCGCAGCCGTGGCCGACCTTCCCGATGCTGTACAAGGTCACCTCGGCGCACGAGGAGGGCGGCGAGCGGGTCTACTCCGTCTCCACGACCCACTTCGAGGGCGACGAGGACGGCAACGTCCAGTGGCTGCACCTCACCGAGGTCGAGTTCGTCGACGGCAAGCTGACCCCGAAGCCGGGCACGGAGCGCAAGATCCCCGCCCAGCTGGTCACCCTCGCGATGGGCTTCACCGGCACCGACCAGGAGAACGGTCTGGTCTCCCAGTTCGGCCTGGACCTCGACGCGCGCGGCAACATCGAGCGCGACGCCGACTTCCAGACGAACGTCCCCGGCGTCTTCGTCGCCGGTGACGCCGGCCGCGGCCAGTCCCTCATCGTCTGGGCCATCGCGGAGGGCCGCTCGGCCGCCCGCGGCGTCGACCGCTTCCTCACCGGAGCCTCCGACCTCCCGGCCCCGATCCGCCCGACGGACCGCGCCCTGGCGGTCTGACGGCCCCCCAAGGTGTCCCGTACAAAGGCGTACGGAACTGATCGCGACGCTCGCCCTCACTGTCCCCGACCGGACGAACTGGGCGGGCGTCGCGGTGCGTTCGCTGCAGCTACTGGGTGATCAGCCGGAGAGGGTGGCGCGGGTCGCCGGGGCAGGTGGCGACGACCACGTGACTGCGCCACGGCCGGACCCCGGTCGGGCCGTAGGCGTACCGCAGGTCGCTGCCGTCGCGGTCCTCGTACGGGATCCAGCTCGTGGTGCTGGAGTCCCACTCCCGGTCGGTGGCGGTCAGGAGCGGGAACAGCTCGGTGCCGCACTCGGTGCAGGGCAGGTCGGTGGGGCCGGTGAGGTTCCAGGCGATGTGCCCGCCGGTCTTCCAGCCGGGGGCGGTGGACAGGTCCGACACATAGACCTCCGCGTCCTCGTCGCCCTCGTCCTCCTCCCAGGTCTCGACGCGCTCCTGGAGGTCGGGGGAGAGTTCCTCGAACCACGGGTACTCGGTGACCTCTTCGGGGTGCAGGACGCACGGGTCCGGGACGAGTTCCGCGCGGCCGACGACGTCCGGAACCGGCTGTTCGGCCAGTGTCTCCGTCACCTCGTCGGCGTGGCGCCGGCGGAGTTCCGCGTGCATGTCGTAGGCGCCGTCGGTGTGCCCTTCGAAGGTGCACCAGAACACCTGGAGCACGTCGCCGAGTTCGGGGTGCGGAAGGCCGGGCACGTCGCGGCGGTACAGCTGGGCGACGCCGATCAACGGCAGCGGCCGGTCGGCGCCCTTGTGCGGTGTCGGGCACACCGGCCAGGGCTCGTCAGTGGGCCACAGCATCGGCCCGCCGACCGAACTGTCCCGCGCCGTGGGGGAACCGGGCCGCGGATGCAGCCGGGTCGCCGTGCGGCGCAGCGGGGCGAGGCCGGGGAAGAGCGCCTCGGCGTCGAAGGGGCGGGGCGGAGTGGTGCGCGACATGGGAGGAGCGTACGAGGGTGCAGGGCCGGGGTGGGGCGCGGCCCTGCTCGTGCTCGGCCTGGGATCAGCTGTGGAAGCTGATGTAGCCGTTGCCGTCGCGGTCGTTGCCGGACTTCGTGTACTTGTGGGAGTCCGAGCCGGGGCCGGACGGCTTGTACACGTAGATCGTGTCGCCGCTGTTGTTCCACATGAAGTTGCAGTTGTCGCGGTAGACCACGTTGTTGGCGTCGGAGTCCGTGCCGTTGCCGCCGCGCAGCTTCACGTAGTCGCCGGGCTGGAGGCTGTGGCTCGCGGTGAACCGGAAGCTGTTGCCCGCGGCGTCCTTGACCAGGTAGCCCTTGAGGTTGATCGTCGCGGTCCTGGAGTAGTTCTTCAGCGTCACGTACTCCTGCGAGGTGTTGCCGCCCGAGCAGCGGTTGCTGTCCGTGCCCGGCGCGTCGTACTGGACCCCGCGGATCTTCAGCGCCGAGCTGTACTCGGTCGCGTGCGCGGGGGCCGCTCCCAGCAGGGTCACGGCGGCCAGCGCGGAGACGGACAGCGCGGAGGCCGTGGCCAAGGTGGGGCGTATGTTCATGTGTTGTCCTCTTTTGAGTTGACCGGCGCACACGTGGGCGCCACTGTTTCGACACGTCATCTTCACAGACGGAACAGTGTGCGCGGGGCCAAATCGGCGTGAATCACGGCACCTTGAACGTTTCGCCGTAGACCTGCCACGTCAGCGGGGTCTTCAGGGACAGGTTCCCGTCGTAGAGGAACTGGCGCTGTGCCGTGTCGATGCGGGTCGTGTCCCGGTCCGGGCGCTTCGCCTTCATCGCATCGCGCCGCAGGTCGAGGAAGATGTCGAGGTACGACTTCTCGCTGCCGCCCTGGGACGGGGTGTCCGCCTCCTTGATGGCGGCCTCGCGCAGACCGTAGAAACCGCTCGGGCCCGTGCCGGGGCCGTGCAGCACCATCGCGTCGTAGTAGATGAACTGGCCCAGCGTACCGAGCCCGTCGAGCTTGGCGAGACGGACCGCGGGATCGAAGTAGACCCGGTCGCGCTCGGTCTCCTGGGCGTCCCGGAACTCCTTCTTCTTCGCCTCCGCCTGCCACGCCTTCGTGAAGCCCGGGTCGAGCCCCTCGTGCGAGTCCGAGCCGTCGACCTCGCGCAGGGCGGGCAGATAGCGGGCCAGTCCGTTGCCCGGGTGGTCCTTGGTGTAGCGCTCCACCAGCGTCAGCAGGTCGTGGGTGCCCGTGCAGAAGCCGATGATGCCGGCCGTGTAGCCCTTGTCGTCGCCGATGTCCTCGATGTAGCCGTACTGGCCGCGCCAGTCCAGCGTCGAGTTCTCGGCGCTCGCCACGATCTGCTGCGCCAGCTCCTTCTTCGCCGGCGCGGCGAGCCCCGGCGGCAGGCCGGCTATCAGCTTGTCGTCGGCCTTGCGTTCGGCGGCCGATTTGTCCTTGTCGTACGGCTGCGCCGAGGCCGACGGGGAAAGGGCGGGGGAGTCGTCGGTCTTCCCGTCGGGGGACATGAGGAAGACCGCGACCGTGGCGAGGGGTGCCACGGCGAGGAAGGTGAGGCCCAGACAGCCGGCGCGTTTCATGCGGGACAGAGTAAGCGGCGCTCCGGACAGGTCAGGCAAGTGCTCCCGCTTTGAGCACCGTGAGCAGCAGGAGCACGGCGAGCAGCCCGACGCAGGCCGCCGTCTGCACGGCCACGCGGCGCTCGCGCGGGGCGTACACCAGGCCCACCGCGGCCACCGCGCCCGCCAGCAGTCCGCCCAGATGCCCCTGCCAGGACGCGAACCCGGCGGAGACCAGCATCCACACCAGGAAGTACGCCATGAACTGGTTGACCCCGCGCATGTCCCAGCCGAGCCGTCGGGCGATCACGTAGTACGCGGCGGCGAGCCCGAAGATCGCGCCGGACGCACCGACCGTCGGCGTCTCCGGGGCGAGCAGCAGCACCAGCACCGAGCCGCCGAGCGCCGAGAGCAGGTACAGGGCGAGATAGCGGACCCGGCCGAGCTGCGACTCGACGAGCCGGCCCAGGTTCCACAGGGACGCCATGTTCAGCGTGATGTGCAGCAGCCCGTACCAGCCGTCGGTGGGCGGCAGATGCAGGAACGAGCCGGTGAGCAGCCGGTACCACTCGCCCGCCGCGACGCCCTCCGGCTGGAAGGCCGCCGGGTGCGGATCCTGGTACACGTACGCCCCGCCGTCGGGCCCGAGCAGGCCGAGCCCCAGCATCTGCAGCCGGTCGACGATCTGCGGGCGCACCAGCTCGCCGAGGTAGGCCAGCACGTTCACCGCCATGAGCACGTACGTGACCAGCGGCACGGCCGCGATCCGCCCACCGGCGACCGTGCGGGCCTGGCGCACGGTGCGGCTGCCCTCGGCCACGCACTCCGGGCACTGGAAGCCGACCGACGCGTCCCGCATGCACTGAGGGCATATCGGTCGCTCGCAGCGGGCGCAGCGGATGTGCGTCTCGGTGCCGGCGTGGCGGTAGCACGTCGGGGTCGTGGCGGACTGGGGCGTGGGTTCCACGGCCGGCTCCTGAGGTCAGCAACGTCATGAACGTCGGGCGCCGCTCAAAATAGCGAACCCGGAGATCACGCCCGCCGCGGCCCCCGTGCCGGTCACCCCGTGGACGACTCCCTCCACGGCACCGGCCCGCCCGCCGCCGGGACCAGCCGGGCCCGGCACTGCGCCGGCGTGCCCCACGCGTCGCGCAGGGGGAGGGCCTTGCGGAGCCACAGGGAGAGGTCCAGCTCCTCCGTGTAGCCGACCGCGCCGTGCAGCTGGAGGGCGGCGCGGGCCGCCCGGTACGCCGCCTCGCCCGCCGCGAGCTTCGCCGCCGCGATCTCCTCGCCGTTCAGCGTGAGGGCGGCCCCGAACAGGAGCGGGCGGGCGAACTCCAGACCCACCAGCGCGTCCGCGAGCCGGTGCTTGACCGCCTGGAACGTGCCGATGGCCACCCCGAACTGGCGGCGCTGACCCACGTACTCCACGGTCCTGCGCAGCAGTTCGAGCCCGACGCCGAGGGCCTGGGCCGCGGTGAGGAACGCGGCCAGATCGGTGGCGCGGGCCAGGGCCGCCGCTGCCTGGGGCCCCCGGGCCAGCACCTCGCCGCCCTCCGGGACGAACAGGCGGCGCGCCGGATCGGCCGACTCCCGCAGCGGGCCGTGCCCGGCGGCCAGACGTATCGCGTCGCCGTCCGCGACGAGCACCACGTCCGCCGCGTCCGCGTCCAGCGCGTACGGGCCCGCGGCTCCCGATGCCAGGGAGACCAGCGCGTCACCGGAGGCGATCCGCGGCAGCCACTCCTTCGCGGCGCCCGTCCCCTCCGGCAGCTCCGCGAGCAGCGCCGCCGCGGCGGCCGTCTCCACGACCGGGCCGGGGACCGCGTGCCGGCCCAGCTCCACGTACGCCACCGCCAGCTCGACCGGCAGCGGCCCGAGCCCCTCGTGCTCCTCGGGCACCGCGAGCGCGAACACCCCGCTCTCCGCGAGCCGCGCCCACAGCGCCCGGCCGGGCCCGGAGTCGCCGGCCGCCCAGGCCCGCACGGCCGCGGGGGTGCCGGCCGCGCCGAGCATCCGGTCGAGGGTGCGGCCGAACTCGGCCTGCTCCGTGTCCAGGAGGAACCTCATCAGCGGCGTCCCTTCGGCAGGCCGAGCAGCCGCTCGGCGATGATGTCGCGCTGGATCTCGTTCGTCCCCGCGTAGATCGGGCCCGCGAGCGAGAACACATAGCCCTCCGCCCACTCGCCGTCCGCCAGCTCGGCGTCCGCGCCGAGCAGGTCCAGCGCCGTCTCGTGCAGCGCGATGTCGTACTCCGACCAGAACACCTTGTTCAGGCTGGACTCGGCGCCGATCTGCTCACCGGCGGCGAAACGCGACGCGTTGGCGTACGTGAAGAGCTGGTAGGCCCGCGCCCCGACCAGGGCGTCCGCCACCCGGTCGCGGACCGCCGGGTCCGCGCCGCGCGCGCGCCCCCCCGCGCGCCCCGCCCCACGGCCGCCTCTACTACCGTCCGCCCGCCTCCGACCGCCTCCTCTCCCCCGGCGGCCCGCCCGTCGACTTCCCCGGCTACGGCCCCGTCACCGCCACCGGCCCCTACCTCCTCGGCCGCGCCACGGACGGCACCGTCCAACTCCTCCACCAGGGCCGCCTCACCCGCCCCGCGGGCCTGCCACCGACCCTGGACACCCCGTCCCTGACCGCGACCGGGGCCGCCCCCACCCTCGCCGGACTCTCCTTCGACGCCCGCCCATGGCTGTGGCGTCCCACCCAGGCCAGGGCCTGAGCCCGTCCTGACCAGCGGCGCACCGGCCCCGAGGATCCGCGAGAACGGAGAGGGCATGCAAAAGGGCCCGTACGACCTAAGTCGTACGGGCCCTTTCAGAGCTCGCAGGAGCTACCAGGCGTCAAGCCCAACAGGTAAGCGGAACTTACTTGTTGATCTTGGTGACCTGGCCGGCGCCGACGGTCCGGCCACCCTCACGGATGGCGAACTTGAGGCCCTCCTCCATGGCGACGGGCTGGATGAGCTCCACCTTCATCTCGGTGTTGTCACCCGGCATGACCATCTCGGTGCCCTCGGGGAGGGTCACGACGCCGGTCACGTCCGTCGTACGGAAGTAGAACTGCGGGCGGTAGTTGTTGAAGAACGGGGTGTGACGGCCACCCTCGTCCTTCGACAGGATGTACGCCTGCGCCTCGAACTCGGTGTGCGGGGTGACCGAGCCCGGCTTGATGATGACCTGGCCGCGCTCGACGTCCTCGCGCTTGATGCCGCGGAGCAGCAGACCGACGTTCTCACCGGCCTGGCCCTCGTCGAGCAGCTTGCGGAACATCTCGATGCCGGTGACCGTGGTGGTGGTCTTCTCGGTCTTGATGCCGATGATGTCGACGGTCTCGTTGACCTTCAGGACACCACGCTCGATACGACCGGTGACGACCGTGCCACGACCGGTGATCGTGAAGACGTCCTCGATCGGCATGAGGAACGGCTTGTCGACGTCGCGCTCCGGCTCCGGGATGGCGGAGTCGACGGCGGCCATGAGCTCGAGGACGGACTTGCCCCACTCCTCGTCGCCCTCGAGCGCCTTGAGCGCCGAGACCTTGACGACCGGAACGTCGTCGCCCGGGAACTCGTACTCGGAGAGGAGCTCACGGACCTCGAGCTCGACGAGCTCCAGGATCTCCTCGTCGTCCACCATGTCGGCCTTGTTCAGGGCGACAACGATGTACGGAACGCCGACCTGGCGGGCCAGGAGCACGTGCTCCTTGGTCTGCGGCATCGGGCCGTCGGTGGCGGCGACCACGAGGATGGCGCCGTCCATCTGCGCGGCACCCGTGATCATGTTCTTGATGTAGTCCGCGTGACCGGGGCAGTCGACGTGGGCGTAGTGACGCGCCTCGGTCTGGTACTCGACGTGCGCGATCGAGATCGTGATACCGCGCTGGCGCTCCTCGGGAGCCTTGTCGATCTGGTCGAAGGCCGAGGCCTCGTTCAGGTCCGGGTACGCGTCGTGCAGCACCTTGGTAATGGCGGCCGTGAGGGTCGTCTTACCGTGGTCGATGTGACCGATGGTGCCGATGTTGACGTGCGGCTTAGTCCGCTCGAACTTCGCCTTCGCCACTGGGGTCCTCCTGGAGTGGTTCTGAACGCCTTGCTTCATCGGCGCCAGGTGATCTTTGCTGGAAAGCCCGGTGCCCGGGGGCATTCACCCGCAACCGCGGATGAATGCCCCGAGAGGCTCCGGAGTCAAGCCTAAAGCTAGTGAACGCGGTGCGTTACTCGCCCTTGGCCTTCGCGATGATCTCCTCGGCGACGTTCCGCGGAACCTCGGCGTAGGAGTCGAACTGCATCGAGTAGCTCGCGCGACCCGACGTCTTGCTGCGGAGGTCGCCGACGTAGCCGAACATCTCCGAAAGCGGCACGAGGCCCTTCACGACGCGAGCGCCGCTGCGCTCCTCCATGGCCTGGATCTGGCCACGGCGGGAGTTGATGTCGCCGATGACCTCACCCATGTAGTCCTCGGGCGTGGTGACCTCGACGGCCATCATCGGCTCGAGCAGCACGGGCTTGGCCTTGCGCGCGGCCTCCTTGAAGGCCTGCGAGCCGGCGATCTTGAAGGCGAGCTCGGAGGAGTCGACCTCGTGGTAGGCACCGTCGAGAAGCGTGACGCGGACGCCCGTCATCTCGTAGCCGGCCAGGATGCCGAACTGCATGGCCTCCTGCGCACCCGCGTCCACCGACGGGATGTACTCCCGGGGGATGCGGCCACCGGTGACCTTGTTCACGAACTCGTACGAGGCGTCGCCGCTGTCGATCGGCTCGATCGCGATCTGCACCTTGGCGAACTGACCCGTACCACCGGTCTGCTTCTTGTGGGTGTAGTCCACGCGCTCGACGGCCTGACGGATCGTCTCGCGGTAAGCGACCTGCGGCTTGCCGACGTTGGCCTCGACCTTGAACTCACGGCGCATACGGTCGACCAGCACCTCGAGGTGCAGCTCGCCCATACCACCGATGATGGTCTGGCCCGTCTCCTCGTCCGAGTGGACCTGGAAGGAGGGGTCCTCCTCCGAGAGACGCTGGATGGCGACACCCAGCTTCTCCTGGTCACCCTTGGACTTGGGCTCGATGGCGACCTGAATGACCGGCGCCGGGAAGTCCATGGACTCCAGGATGACCGGGTTCTTGTCGTCGGACAGCGTCTCACCCGTCGTGGTCTGCTTCAGACCCATGACGGCGACGATGTCGCCCGCGCCCACCGACTCGATCTCCTCACGCTTGTTCGCGTGCATGCGGTAGATCTTGCCGATGCGCTCCTTCTTGCCCTTGACCGAGTTCAGCACCGAGGTGCCGGACTCCAGGCGGCCCGAGTAGACCCGGACGAAGGTGAGCTTGCCCAGGTGCGGGTCGCTCATGATCTTGAACGCGAGGGCGGCCAGCGGCTCGTCGTCCGACGGCTTGCGCTTGACGACGACCTCGGGGTCCTTGACGTCGTGGCCCTCGATGGCCTCGACGTCGAGCGGGGTCGGCAGGTAGCGCACGACGGCGTCGAGCAGGGGCTGAACACCCTTGTTCTTGAACGCGGTGCCACAGAACACGGGGGTGACGGTGGTGTCGCCGCCCTTGCCGGAGGCGATGGTGATGCGACGCACGGCGGCGTGCAGCTGCTCCACGGTGGGCTCGGTGCCCTCCAGGAACAGCTCCATCATCTCCTCGTCGTTCTCCGCGACGGCCTCGAGCAGCTTGCCCCGGTACTCCTGGGCAGCCTCGGTGTGCGTGGCGGGGATGTCGACGATGTCGTAGGCCTCGCCCTTGGCGGCCTCGGCCGACCAGACGAACGCCTTCATCGTGACGAGGTCGACGACACCCTGGAAGTCGGCCTCGGCACCGATGGGGAGCTGCATGACCAGCGGAGTCGCACCGAGGCGGTCGACGATCATGTCGACGCAGCGGTGGAACTCGGCGCCGGTGCGGTCCAGCTTGTTGACGAAGCAGATGCGCGGCACGCCGTAACGGTCGGCCTGACGCCACACCGTCTCGGACTGCGGCTCAACGCCGGCGACACCGTCGAACACCGTCACGGCACCATCGAGAACACGCAGGGAGCGCTCCACCTCGACGGTGAAGTCGACGTGCCCAGGCGTGTCGATGATGTTGATCGTGTAGTCGTTGTCCTCGAGCGGCCAGTGGCAGGTGGTGGCAGCGGACGTGATCGTGATGCCACGCTCCTGCTCCTGCTCCATCCAGTCCATCGTGGCAGCGCCGTCGTGGACCTCACCGATCTTGTACGAGACGCCGGTGTAGAACAGGATCCGCTCGGTGGTGGTCGTCTTGCCCGCGTCGATGTGGGCCATGATGCCGATGTTGCGCACCTTGGCCAGGTCAAGCGAAGTGGTAGCCATAAGGCTTCAGTCTTCTCTCGGTCTCGATGTGGGTTGCGACTACCAGCGGTAGTGCGCGAAGGCCTTGTTGGACTCGGCCATCTTGTGCGTGTCCTCGCGCTTCTTCACGGCAGCGCCGAGGCCGTTGGAGGCGTCGAGCAGCTCGTTCATCAGACGCTCGGTCATCGTCTTCTCGCGACGGGCGCGGGAGTAGCCGACGAGCCAGCGGAGCGCGAGGGTGTTGGCGCGGCCGGGCTTGACCTCAACCGGAACCTGGTAGGTCGCGCCACCGACACGGCGGGACTTGACCTCGAGGGTCGGCTTGATGTTCTCGAGCGCGCGCTTCAGCGTGATGACCGGGTCGTTGCCCGACTTCTCACGCAGGCCCTCCATGGCGCCGTACACGATGCGCTCGGCGGTGGAGCGCTTGCCGTTCAGCAGCACCTTGTTGATGAGGGAGGTCACCAGAGGAGAACCGTAGACCGGGTCGATGATGACCGGGCGCTTCGGGGCGGGGCCCTTACGAGGCATTCTTACTTCTCCTTCTTGGCGCCGTAGCGGCTGCGGGCCTGCTTGCGGTTCTTGACACCCTGGGTGTCGAGCGAACCGCGGATGATCTTGTAGCGAACACCAGGCAGGTCCTTCACACGGCCGCCGCGCACGAGCACGATGGAGTGCTCCTGCAGGTTGTGTCCCTCACCCGGAATGTAAGCAGTGACCTCGATGCCGCTGGTCAGACGCACACGCGCGACCTTACGCAGGGCCGAGTTCGGCTTCTTCGGGGTGGTCGTGAACACACGCGTGCAGACACCACGACGCTGGGGCGAACCCTCGAGTGCGGGCGTCTTGTTCTTCTCGACCTTGTCCTGCCGGCCCTTCCGGACCAGCTGCTGGATCGTAGGCACTACTTCTCCGGTTTCTGTGTGCCGAGTAGTGAAGCTAACCTGGAACTTTGCCGACCCACGCGGTCGGGTGTGTCGAATACTGCAGACCCCCGCCGAAGGGCGGGAAGCGGCAGATTGCGGTGGCCATGATCAGAACGAAGCGGACTGATCCGGACTCGCCGTGCGGCTGAAGACACGCACACGAGCCCAGGCACACCCCAGGCACAAGGTCTGAGCGTACCTATCTCATCAGCTGCGGTCAAAACAAATACATCTCAGCCGGGACACGCCGGGCGCACATCACACCGCTCACCGGTGGTCTCAGGCGCCACTGGTCGAGGCCACGACCATGAGCAGGATGAACAGCGCCCACCCCGCGATCGACAGCCAGCCCAGCACGATCCCGGCGACCGCCATGCCGTCGCCCTGCTCCCCGCGCTCCCGGATCTCCTTGCGGGCCATATGTCCCAGGATGACCGCCGGGATCCCGGACAGGCCCATGGAGAAGAACGTCGCGACCCCGCACGACATCGCACCGATCGCCTTGCCGTTGGTCGGCGGCGGCAGGTACGGCGCCGGCATGAACGTCCGCGGCACGGGCGGCGCCACCGGCACGGCCATCTGCTGCTGCGGTACGGGCCCCTGCGGCAGGTCCGCGACCAGGACGCTCAGCTCGCCCACCGTACGCGCCTGATAGGCCCGCTCGACCCGCTTCTCGTACTCCCCCTGCGGCAGCCGCCCCTCGGCGAACCCCGCGCGCAGCACGTCCACCGCGCGCTCCCGATCGGCGTGCGCGGCCAGCATGGACGGCTGGCCCTGGTTCTGCGGCGGCCACGGCGCCGGCTGCCACGACGGATTCGACACGAGACCACTCCCCCGGAAACGGACACGCAAGTCGTACGTGCCCTCAATCATGCTCCAACGCGCCGCAGGGCGGCCACCCCGGGTTGTTCCCGTGGTGACCGCCCTGCGGTTCAAGCAGCTGCTCGCTTACTGGTTGTACGGACCGTAGTCGTAGTCCTCCAGCGGAACGGCCTGGCCGGAGCCGGTGCCGAACGGCGAGTAGTCGATGTCGTCGTAGCCGACGGCCGAGTACATCGCGGCCTTGGCCTCCTCGGTGGGCTCCACCCGGATGTTGCGGTAGCGGGACAGACCCGTACCGGCCGGGATGAGCTTACCGATGATGACGTTCTCCTTGAGGCCGATGAGGCTGTCGGACTTGGCGTTGATCGCCGCATCCGTCAGGACTCGGGTCGTCTCCTGGAAGGAGGCGGCCGACAGCCAGGACTCCGTCGCCAGCGAGGCCTTGGTGATACCCATCAGCTGCGGACGGCCGGAGGCGGGGTGACCGCCCTCGGTGACCACACGACGGTTCTCGGTCTCGAACTTCGAGCGCTCGACGAGCTCGCCCGGCAGCAGCTCCGCGTCGCCGGACTCGATGATCGTCACGCGGCGCAGCATCTGCCGGATGATGATCTCGATGTGCTTGTCGTGGATCGACACACCCTGCGAGTTGTAGACCTTCTGGACCTCGCCGACCAGGTGGACCTGGACGGCACGCTGACCCAGGATGCGCAGCACGTCGTGCGGGTTGGTGGCACCCACGGTCAGCTTCTGGCCGACCTCGACGTGGTCGCCCTCGCCCACGAGCAGACGGGCACGCTTCGAGATCGGGAACGCCGTCTCGTCGCTGCCGTCGTCCGGGGTGACGACGAGCTTCTTGGTCTTCTCGGTCTCCTCGATGCGGACACGGCCCGCGGCCTCGGAGATCGGGGCGACACCCTTCGGCGTACGAGCTTCGAAGAGCTCGACGACACGGGGCAGACCCTGGGTGATGTCGTCACCGGCCACACCACCGGTGTGGAAGGTACGCATCGTCAGCTGAGTACCGGGCTCACCGATGGACTGGGCGGCGATGATGCCGACCGCCTCACCGATGTCGACCGTCTTGCCGGTGGCCAGGGAGCGGCCGTAGCAGAAGGCACAGGTACCGACGGCCGACTCACAGGTCAGGACCGAGCGGGTC
>NZ_JBHYTK010000003.1:97056-124823 GCF_042749255.1 Streptomyces sp. NPDC059524
ACTCACCGATGTCGACCGTCTTGCCGGTGGCCAGGGAGCGGCCGTAGCAGAAGGCACAGGTACCGACGGCCGACTCACAGGTCAGGACCGAGCGGGTCTTGACCTCCTCGACGCCGTGCGCGACCAGCTGGTCGATGAGCACGTCACCGAGGTCGACGTTGGCCGGCGCGATGACCTTGCCGTCCACGACGATGTCCTCGGCCAGCATGCGGGCGTACACGCTGGTCTCGACGTCGTCCGCCTTGCGCAGGACGCCGTCGGCGCCCTTCTCGGCGATCCGCAGACGCAGACCGCGGTCGGTGCCGCAGTCCTCCTCGCGGATGATGACGTCCTGGGAAACGTCGACCAGACGACGGGTGAGGTAACCCGAGTCGGCGGTACGCAGAGCGGTGTCGGCGAGACCCTTACGGGCACCGTGGGTGGAGATGAAGTACTCCAGCACGGACAGACCCTCGCGGAACGACGCCTTGATGGGACGCGGGATCGTCTCGTTCTTGGCGTTCGACACCAGACCACGCATACCGGCGATCTGACGCATCTGCATCATGTTTCCTCGGGCACCCGAGTCAACCATCATGAAGATGGGGTTGGTCTTCGGGAAGTTCGCGTTCATCGCCTCGGCAACCTCGTTGGTCGCCTTGGTCCAGATCGCGATGAGCTCCTGAGTGCGCTCTTCCTTCGTGATGAGACCGCGCTCGTACTGCTTCTGGACCTTCTCGTCCTGCGCCTCGTAACCCGCGACGATCTCCTTCTTCGCCTCGGGAACGACGACGTCGGAGATGGCCACGGTGACACCGGAACGGGTCGCCCAGAAGAAGCCGGCCGCCTTCAGGTTGTCGAGCGTCGCCGCCACGATGACCTTGGGGTAGCGCTCGGCCAGGTCGTTGACGATCTCGGAGAGCTGCTTCTTGCCCACCGAGTAGTCGACGAACGGGTAGTCCTCGGGCAGCAGCTCGTTGAAGAGCGCGCGGCCCAGGGTCGTGCGCAGCCGGAAGCTGTCGCCCGGCTGGTACTCGGGCTCGCCCTCCTCGGCGGCCGGCGGCGTCCAGCCACGCGGCGGCATGGTGCCGACCGGGAAGCGGATGTCGACCGGCGACTGCAGCGCCAGCTCGCCGGCGTCGAACGCCATGATCGCCTCGGCGACGGAACCGAACGCGCGGCCCTCGCCCTTGGTGTCACGGAGCTCACCGTCGGTGGTGAGGAAGAACAGACCCAGGACCATGTCCTGCGTCGGCATCGTCACCGGACGGCCGTCGGCGGGCTTGAGGATGTTGTTCGAGGACAGCATCAGGATGCGGGCCTCGGCCTGCGCCTCCGCGGAGAGCGGCAGGTGGACGGCCATCTGGTCACCGTCGAAGTCCGCGTTGAACGCGGTGCAGACGAGCGGGTGGATCTGGATGGCCTTGCCCTCGACCAGCTGCGGCTCGAAGGCCTGGATGCCGAGGCGGTGCAGCGTGGGCGCACGGTTCAGCAGAACCGGGTGCTCGGCGATGACCTCTTCCAGGACGTCGTACACGACCGTGCGGCCGCGCTCGACCATGCGCTTGGCGCTCTTGATGTTCTGCGCGTGGTTCAGGTCCACGAGGCGCTTCATCACGAACGGCTTGAAGAGCTCCAGCGCCATGGCCTTGGGCAGACCACACTGGTGCAGCTTCAGCTGCGGGCCGACGACGATCACGGAACGCGCGGAGTAGTCCACACGCTTACCGAGAAGGTTCTGACGGAAACGACCCTGCTTGCCCTTGAGCATGTCGCTCAGGGACTTCAGCGGGCGGTTACCGGGACCGGTGACCGGGCGACCACGACGACCGTTGTCGAAGAGGGCGTCCACGGCCTCCTGGAGCATGCGCTTCTCGTTGTTCACGATGATCTCGGGGGCACCGAGGTCGAGAAGACGCTTCAGGCGGTTGTTGCGGTTGATGACACGGCGGTACAGGTCGTTCAGGTCGGAGGTCGCGAAGCGGCCACCGTCCAGCTGCACCATCGGACGCAGGTCCGGCGGGATGACCGGGACGCAGTCCAGAACCATGCCCTTGGGGCTGTTCGCGGTCTGCAGGAACGCGGAGACGACCTTGAGGCGCTTGAGCGCACGGGTCTTCTTCTGGCCCTTGCCGGTACGGATGATCTCGCGGAGGCGCTCGGCCTCCTCCTCGAGGTCGAAGGTCTCCAGGCGCTTCTGCAGCGCCGCGGCACCCATCGAACCGTCGAAGTACGTGCCGAAGCGGTCACGGAGCTCGCGGTAGAGCAGCTCGTCGCCCTCGAGGTCCTGGACCTTGAGGTTCTTGAACCGGTTCCACACCTCGTCGAGACGGTCGATCTCGCGCTGCGCTCGGTCGCGCAGCTGCTTCATCTCGCGCTCGGCACCCTCGCGCACCTTGCGGCGCACGTCGGCCTTGGCACCCTCGGCCTCGAGCTCGGCCAGGTCGGTCTCGAGCTTCTTGGCGCGGTTCTCCAGGTCGGAGTCGCGGCGGTTCTCGATCTGCTGACGCTCGACCTGGACGTGCGCCTCGAGGGAGGGCAGGTCGCGGGTACGGCGCTCCTCGTCGACGTACGTGATCATGTACGCCGCGAAGTAGATGACCTTCTCGAGGTCCTTGGGAGCCAGGTCGAGCAGGTAGCCCAGCCGGCTCGGGACACCCTTGAAGTACCAGATGTGCGTGACGGGGGCGGCGAGCTCGATGTGACCCATCCGCTCACGGCGCACCTTGGCGCGCGTGACCTCGACGCCACAGCGCTCGCAGATGATGCCCTTGAAGCGGACGCGCTTGTACTTGCCGCAGTAGCACTCCCAGTCCCGGGTGGGACCGAAGATCTTCTCGCAGAAGAGCCCGTCCTTTTCCGGCTTGAGGGTGCGGTAGTTGATCGTCTCGGGCTTCTTGACCTCGCCGTGGCTCCACTGACGGATGTCGTCAGCGGTGGCCAGGCCGATCCGGAGCTCGTCGAAGAAGTTGACGTCGAGCACTATGCGTCAATCCCTCTCAGGGTTGTAAGTCTGTGGTCTGAAACGGGGGTCGAGGGGTCGGCGGGGGCCTCACCTGACGGCGAGGCCCCTACCGGACTCCCGTCAGACCTCTTCGACGCTGCTCGGCTCGCGCCGCGACAGGTCGATGCCGAGCTCCTCCGCTGCGCGGAAGACGTCCTCGTCGGTGTCGCGCATCTCGATGGACATGCCGTCCGAGGACAGCACCTCCACGTTGAGGCACAGGGACTGCATTTCCTTGATGAGCACCTTGAAGGACTCGGGAATGCCGGGCTCAGGGATGTTCTCGCCCTTGACGATGGCCTCGTAGACCTTCACGCGGCCGGTGACGTCGTCGGACTTGATGGTCAGCAGCTCCTGGAGGGCGTAAGCGGCGCCGTACGCCTCCAGCGCCCACACCTCCATCTCACCGAAGCGCTGGCCACCGAACTGGGCCTTACCACCCAGCGGCTGCTGGGTGATCATCGAGTACGGACCGGTCGACCGGGCGTGCAGCTTGTCGTCGACCAGGTGGTGGAGCTTGAGGATGTACATGTACCCGACCGAGATCGGGTCCGGGAACGGCTCACCGGAACGGCCGTCGAACAGCCGCGCCTTACCGGTGGGCAGAACCATGCGGTCGCCGTCCCGGTTCGGGATGGTGTGCTCGAGCAGACCGGCCAGCTCGTCCTCGCGGGCACCGTCGAAGACCGGGGTCGCGACGTTGGTACGCGGCTCGACCTTGTCGGCGCCGATCGCCTGGAGGCGCTTGGCCCACTCGTCACCGAGACCGGAGACGTCCCAGCCCTGGCTGGCGAGCCAGCCGAGGTGGATCTCCAGGACCTGTCCCGGGTTCATTCGGGACGGGACACCCAGCGGGTTGAGGATGATGTCGACCGGGGTGCCGTCCTCCAGGAACGGCATGTCCTCGATCGGGTTGATCTTCGAGATGACGCCCTTGTTGCCGTGACGGCCGGCGAGCTTGTCACCATCGGTGATCTTGCGCTTCTGCGCGACGTAGACACGAACCAGCTGGTTCACGCCCGGCGGCAGCTCGTCGCCCTCTTCGCGGTCGAAGACGCGGACACCGATGACCTTGCCGATCTCACCGTGCGGCACCTTCAGCGAGGTGTCGCGCACCTCGCGCGCCTTCTCACCGAAGATCGCGCGGAGCAGGCGCTCCTCGGGGGTCAGCTCGGTCTCACCCTTGGGCGTGACCTTGCCGACGAGGATGTCGCCGGCGACGACCTCGGCACCGATACGGATGATGCCGCGCTCGTCGAGGTCGGCGAGGACCTCCTCCGAGACGTTCGGGATGTCCCGGGTGATCTCCTCGGGGCCCAGCTTGGTGTCACGGGCGTCGACCTCGTGCTCCTCGATGTGGATCGAGGAGAGGACGTCGTCCTGCACGAGGCGCTGCGACAGGATGATCGCGTCCTCGTAGTTGTGACCTTCCCAGGGCATGAACGCGACGAGCAGGTTCTTGCCGAGGGCCATCTCGCCCTCTTCGGTCGCGGGACCGTCGGCCAGCACCTGGCCGGCGATGATCCGCTGACCCTCGTCCACGACGACCTTCTGGTTCACAGAGGTGCCCTGGTTGGAGCGCGAGAACTTGTGCAGGCGGTACGTGGTGTACGTGCCGTCGTCGTTGGTGATGGTGATGTAGTCCGCGGAGACCTCCTGGACCACACCGTCCTTCTCGGCCTTGAGCACGTCACCGGCGTCGGTGGCGCAGCGGTACTCCATGCCGGTGCCGACGAGCGGGGCCTCCGACTTAATCAGCGGCACCGCCTGACGCATCATGTTCGCGCCCATGAGGGCACGGTTGGCGTCGTCGTGCTCGAGGAAGGGGATCATGGCGGTCGCGACCGACACCATCTGGCGCGGGGAGACGTCCATGTAGTCGACGTCCGTGCCGGGCACGTAGTCGACCTCGCCGCCACGACGGCGGACCAGCACGCGGTTCTCGACGAAGCGGAGCTCGTCGTTGAGCGGCGCGTTGGCCTGCGCGATGACGAAGCGGTCTTCCTCGTCGGCCGTCAGGTAGTCGACGTCGTCGGTGACGACACCGTCGACGACCTTGCGGTACGGCGTCTCGATGAAGCCGAACGGGTTGATCCGGCCGTACGAGGCGAGCGAGCCGATCAGACCGATGTTCGGGCCTTCGGGCGTCTCGATCGGGCACATGCGGCCGTAGTGCGACGGGTGCACGTCTCGGACCTCGAAGCCGGCCCGCTCACGGGACAGACCACCCGGGCCGAGGGCGTTCAGACGACGCTTGTGCGTCAGCCCCGACAGCGGGTTGTTCTGGTCCATGAACTGGGACAGCTGGGAGGTGCCGAAGAACTCCTTGATCGACGCCACCACGGGGCGGATGTTGATCAGGGTCTGCGGCGTGATCGCCTCGACGTCCTGGGTCGTCATGCGCTCGCGCACGACGCGCTCCATACGGGCGAGACCCGTACGGACCTGGTTCTGGATCAGCTCACCGACGTTACGGATACGGCGGTTGCCGAAGTGGTCGATGTCGTCGGTCTCGACGATGATCTCGCGGCCCGACTCGGAGACCGTCTCGGTCTCACCGGCGTGCAGCTTCACCAGGTACTTGATGGTGGCGATGATGTCGTCGGTGGTGAGGACGCCGGCGTCCAGCGGCTCGTCCGCGCCGAGCTTCTTGTTCACCTTGTAGCGGCCGACCTTCGCGAGGTCGTAGCGCTTCGGGTTGAAGTAGAGGTTCTCGAGCAGCGTCTGCGCGGCCTCACGGGTCGGCGGCTCGCCCGGACGCAGCTTGCGGTAGATGTCGAGCAGCGCGTCGTCCTGGCCCTGGGTGTGGTCCTTCTCCAGGGTGGCGCGCATGGACTCGTACTGGCCGAACTCCTCGAGGATCTGCTCGGTCGTCCAACCGAGAGCCTTGAGCAGGACGGTGACGGACTGCTTGCGCTTGCGGTCGATGCGCACACCGACCATGTCGCGCTTGTCGATCTCCATCTCCAGCCAGGCACCACGCGAGGGGATGACCTTGGCCGAGAAGATGTCCTTGTCGGACGTCTTGTCGATGGAGGAGTCGAAGTAGACACCGGGCGAGCGGACGAGCTGCGAGACGACGACACGCTCGGTGCCGTTGATGACGAAGGTGCCCTTGTCCGTCATGAGCGGGAAGTCGCCCATGAAGACGGTCTGGGACTTGATCTCGCCCGTCTCGTTGTTCGTGAACTCGGCGGTGACGAAGAGCGGGGCGGCGTACGTGAAGTCGCGCTCCTTGCACTCGTCGATCGAGTTCTTCGGAGGCTCGAAGCGGTGGTCGCGGAACGTCAGGGACATCGACCCGGAGAAGTCCTCGATCGGGGAGATCTCCTCGAAGATCTCCTCGAGGCCGGACTTGGTGGGGACGTCCTGACCGGACTCCAGAGCCGCCTCGACCCGACTCTGCCAGGCGGTGTTGCCGAGCAGCCAGTCAAAGCTCTCGGTCTGCAGCGCGAGCAGGTTCGGAACCTCGAGGGGCTCCTTGATCTTTGCAAAGGAGATGCGCAGCGGGGCGGTGCTTGCGCCATTGTTCGTATTCGCGGTCGAGGCGTTGCGCGAGGCGGCCAAGAGGGGGTCCTTCCGAGGGCTCGGACTCACTACGCGCGTACCGGTCCCAAGCCAGACAGAGAGACAGAACGCCCAGGTCAGGGTTGATTCGGTCCACTGTGCTCAAGCGAGGGCATGCCCCTGGTGACGGGCAGGGAGCAGCTAACAGGCAGCGCAAAGGGACAGTGTAGCCAGAAGGCCCACTGATGTCCAGTCCGGGTTTTTTGAGACCCTCGTTGTTCTCAACCGTTCACCGTTCGCGGCATGCCCTGTGCGCTCAGCGAGCGCACATCCTTACTGCCCTCTTCGTCGCCGATCCATGCCTCGGATACGGATCCTTGTGACGACGCGTCCTGAGAATTGCGCGCTGCGTGCGGTTCGTCAAGGCCCCCGCTCGCCCGAACCGGGGTGGTTCCAGGCACGACGAAGATCACCATACTCCGCGTGACCAGCAGTGCAAGGGACCCTCGACCCGAGTGCCGGACAACGCCGAAAGGCGACCACCCACTTGGGTGATCGCCTTTCGGTACGTCGGTGTTACACCCCTGAAGGGTGCAGTTTCACCGAGGAAGAGTCAGCAGACTCGAAGAGGTCTTACTTGACCTCGACGGAGGCGCCGGCGCCCTCGAGGGCCTCCTTGGCCTTGTCCGCGGCGTCCTTCGCGACCTTCTCGAGGACCGGCTTCGGGGTGCCGTCGACGAGGTCCTTGGCCTCCTTGAGGCCCAGGGAGGTGAGCTCGCGCACGACCTTGATGACCTGGATCTTCTTGTCGCCGGCACCCGTGAGGATGACGTCGAACTCGTCCTGCTCCTCGGCGGCAGCGGCGTCGCCGCCACCCTGGGCCGGACCGGCGGCAACGGCGACGGCCGCGGCGGCGGTGACGTCGAACTTCTCCTCGAAGGCCTTCACGAACTCGGAGAGCTCGATGAGGGTCATCTCCTCGAACTGGGCGAGCAGGTCTTCCTGGCTGAGCTTCGCCATGATGGGCGATCCTTCCACTAAATCGGCTGGTGCCGGTTGTCCATGTAGGCGGGCGTACGGTCGGCCCGCTTCGACCACTGCCTCAGGCAGCGATCAGAGTGCGAGCCGAATTACTCGGCACCGCCCTGCTCGGCCTGCTTGACACGAAGCGCCTCCGCGGTGCGGACGAACTTCGAGGGCAGCGCCTGGAAGAGCTGAGCAGCCTGGGACTGCTTGCCCTTGAAGGCACCGGCCAGCTTGCTGAGCAGAACCTCGCGGGACTCGAGGTCCGCAAGCTTCTTGATCTCGTCGGCGGAGAGCGCCTTGCCGTCAAGGACACCGCCCTTGATGACGAGGTTCGGGTTCTCCTTGGCGAAGTCACGAAGACCCTTCGCCGACTCCACCGGGTCACCGGTGACGAAGGCGACCGCCGTCGGACCATTGAAGAGGTCGTCCAGCGTGTCGATCCCGGCCTGGTTGGCCGCGATCTTGGTCAGCGTGTTCTTCACCACGGCGTACTCGGAGTTCTCACCGAGCGAACGGCGCAGCTGCTTGAGCTGGGCCACGGTGAGACCCCGGTACTCGGTCAGCACGGCGGCGTTCGAGCTGCGGAACTTGTCCGTGAGCTCGGCTACCGCGGCAGCCTTGTCGGGCGTCGGCATAGAGCGTCGGCCTCCTTCCGGGTGATGAGGACCGCTCGCAAGGAGGCTGGGAAAACGAAACGCCCCGGCGCAGGCGCACGGGGCGTGAGCTCGACCAGAATCCTGAAGCGGAATCCGGGAGCACTTCCACAGTCACCTGCGCGGGTCGTCCGCAGTTTCAGCGGATCCTTCGGCCACCGCGCCCTCTTGCGAGTGCGCAGCAACGACCAGCGGTCTTTGGCTTCTGTGGAAGATTACGTGAAGGGGAGCGTCCCGAGCAAATCCGCTCAGACGTCGCCGTCGGCACCGGTCGCGGACCCGGGGTCACCGGCCGCCTCACCGATCTTCTTCAGCATCTCCATGAGGTCGAAGGTCTGGTCCGCGGGCGGCACCTCGACCTTCACGGCCGATCCGTAGTCCGAGAAGGACTCGTTGATCTCGACCGCGCCCTGCGGCGTCTTCATGGTGACGTCGATCCGGACCGGAAGGTCGTCCTCGTTGACCCACAGCTCGGTGTCGTAGCCCTTGATGCCGGACTTCTTGACGTTCTTCAGGAGCTCGTCGCGCTCGGACCTGCTGAGGGCCTTCAGCGAGTCGTTCTTCTCCATCATCTCGTCGACGGTGAGCTTGCCCTTGTAGTGCTGCGTCTTCACGCCGTCGACGGTGGCCGCGCCCAGGTGCTTCAGGTTCGGCGACGAGAGCAGGACGGCGATCTGCTGCGCCGGGTCCTGGTTCATGCTGTCCAGGCTGCCGGTCATCTGGCGCATCAGCTGCTCGTCGCCGGACTTCTCGGCCATGGCGCCGAGGTCCATCTTCATCCAGCGCTTGCCGTCCATCATGTCCATGTCCTTGGTCGCCTCGGCGCCCATGTCCATGTACATCACGTCGTCCTGCCACACCATGCGCATTTTCTCCGGGGCGTCCGGATCGCCGGCGGTGAGCGCGGAGCCCGTCATCGTCATATCCATGACGGTCGGGTCCCAGCCCATCGTGCCGGACATCTTCATGGTGCCGCCGCCGTCGAGGCCGGTCGGAGTCTTCATCGTCATCTCGACCTTGGCCGACTTCGCGGCCTCGGTCTTCTTGAACGCGGCCGTCAGGGCCTGCGTCACCTGGGACTGCGACCTGGTGCCCGCGTCCGAGGCCGAACCGCTCTTCTCGGAACCCTCGTCGCAGGCCACGGCCCCGGCGCAGAGCAGCGCGGTGACAGTGGCGGCGCCGAGCGCGCGTCGTACGGCAACAGTCATCTCAATCCCACCCCTTTGAACACGTGTCTGAACCGAACCCGTGTATGTGCCGCACGATATCCGACGCCTCGGACAGCGCCCCGTGAATATCCAGCCCGGCGCTCCCGCGCCCGGTCAGCCCTCGGCGCGCACGTCCGCCAGGTCCACGGTGTCGCGCCCGGGCGGCCGCTCGGCCCGCGCGCGGGCCCCGTAGTCCCGGTAGTGGACGGTGCTGCGGAAGTCGCCGGCCCGCTGGGTGCGCCGTACCAGCAGGTCCCGGGCGTCGATCCACACGTCGACGCGCTGCTTCCCCGCGGTGCCCCGGTAGTGGGTGGTGCGCACGCCGCGCACGGTCTCCCGGCCCACCCGGTGGGTGTCCCCGGCCGCGGCGAGCGTCTTCAGGCAGTCGGCCGGGCCCAGGTCGCTCCGCTCGTCGTAGGTGTGCCGGATCCAGTGGCGGCCGTCCTGGAGCCCGGCGAAGCGCTCACTCATACGGGTGTAGTACGCGTCCGGCAGGAAGCGCGTCTGGGACGGGTCTCCGCCCAACGCGCGCGTGGAGGCGGCCAGTTCGCCGCCGGTGACACGGACCGTGAGGGTGCCCTCGACGCCGCCGGACCAGCGCAGGGCGCCGCTGCTCCGGGTGCGCAGCCGGTCGCCGGTGTCCGTCGTGGCCTCGATCCGGGCCGAGCCCGCCGCCGTGACCTCCGCGCGGGCCGCCCGCAGGGCCTGGGGCACGCCCTGACGGTCCCGTCCGTCGTGTCCCTCGTGCCCGGCGCCGCAGCCCGCGAGCAGGACGCCCACGGCGGCCAGCGCGACCGTCCCCCGTACGTGTCTCATCGGGGCCGACGCTAGCGCAGCCTCCGCCAGGGGCGGGCCGGAAAAGAGGAACGGGCCCCGCACCTCGGAAGGTGCGGGGCCCGTCGCCGACTTCAGCGAGTCTCCGGAGAGGCTCAGACCGCGGCCGGGTCCTCCTCGGTGAGGAGGTTGCGGGTGCGGTTCGGGTCGACCGGAATGCCGGGGCCCATCGTGGTGGTGATGGCGGCCTTCTTGATGTAGCGACCCTTGGCGGCGGACGGCTTCAGACGGAGGATCTCCTCCAGGGCCGCGCCGTAGTTCTCCACCAGCTTGGTGTCGTCGAAGGACGCCTTGCCGATGATGAAGTGCAGGTTCGAGTGCTTGTCGACGCGGAACTCGATCTTGCCGCCCTTGATCTCGTTCACGGCCTTGGCCACGTCCGGGGTCACGGTGCCGGTCTTCGGGTTCGGCATGAGGCCACGGGGACCGAGCACGCGGCCGAGGCGGCCGACCTTGCCCATGAGGTCCGGCGTGGCGACGACGGCGTCGAACTCGTTCAGGCGCTGGCCCTTGGAGATCTCGTCGATGAGCTCGTCGGAGCCGACGATGTCGGCGCCGGCGGCCTCCGCGGCCGCAGCACGGTCACCGGTCGCGAAGACCAGGACCCGGGCGGTCTTGCCGGTGCCGTGCGGGAGGTTCACGGTGCCACGGACCATCTGGTCGGCCTTGCGCGGGTCAACGCCCAGGCGGAAGGCGACCTCGACGGTGCCGTCGAACTTCGTCGCGGAGGTCTCCTTGGCGAGACGGACGGCCTCGAGCGGGGCGTAGAGCTTGTCCCGGTCGATCTTGGCGTCCGCAGCGCGGAGAGTCTTGCTGCGCTTGCTCACTACTGCTCCTGTGTGTCTGAGGAGTCGTGGTGTGGGCCGAGCAGGCCCTACCACGGTGTTCTACTGCTTACGGGGGTGAGGTCAGCCCTCGACCGTGATGCCCATGGAACGGGCGGTGCCGGCGATGATCTTGGACGCGGCGTCCAGGTCATTGGCGTTGAGGTCGGGCATCTTCGTGGTGGCGATCTCGCGGACCTGCGCCTCGGTGATCTTGGCGACCTTGGTCTTGTGCGGCTCGCCGGAGCCCTTCTCGACACCAGCGGCCTTGAGGATCATCTTCGCGGCCGGCGGGGTCTTGGTGATGAAGGTGAAGGAACGGTCTTCGTAGACCGTGATCTCCACCGGGATGACCCAACCGCGCTGCGACTCGGTCGCGGCGTTGTAGGCCTTGCAGAACTCCATGATGTTCACGCCGTGCTGGCCCAGCGCGGGGCCGACCGGCGGAGCCGGGTTGGCGGCGCCGGCCTGGATCTGGAGCTTGATGAGCCCCGTGACCTTCTTCTTCTTGGGAGGCATGTGCTCTCTCTCCGGGTCTTAGTGAGAGTGTTCAGCCGCCACCCGTGTTCGATGATCGTCCTGATCATCCGGATGGAGGCATACCGCACAAAGATAACGGGTATCCCTGCGTGGCTAAAAACCGAGCAGGTCAGACCGGCTTTTGAGAGCCCGTCTGACCTGTTCGGAAGCGGTGTGCCCAGAAGGTTCTAGTAGCGACTAGTTCTTCTGGATCTGGTCGAAGCTGAGCTCGACCGGGGTCTCGCGGCCGAAGATCTCGACGAGGCCCTTGACCTTCTTCGAGTCGGCGTTGATCTCGTTGATCGTGGCCTGCAGTGTGGCGAACGGGCCGTCGGTGACGGTGACCGAGTCGCCCACCTCGAAGTCCAGGACCTCGACGGTGACCTTGCGGGCCGGAGCCGGCTTGCCCTCGGCCTCGGCGGCCTCGCGGGCGGCCTTCTCCTCGGCCTCCGGGGCGAGCATCTTGACGATCTCGTCCAGGGTCAGCGGGTACGGGTCGTAGGCGTTGCCCACGAAGCCGGTGACGCCGGGGGTGTTGCGGACGACGCCCCAGGACTCGTTCGTCAGGTCCATGCGGACGAGCACGTAGCCGGGCAGCTTGTTCTGCCGGACGTTCTTGCGCTCGCCGTTCTTGATCTGGACGATCTCTTCCTCGGGGACCTCGGCCTGGTAGATGAAGTCCTCGACGTTCAGCGAGACGGCACGCTGCTCCAGGTTCGCCTTCACGCGCTTCTCGTAGCCCGCGTAGGTGTGGATCACGTACCACTCGCCCGGGAGACCGCGCAGCTCGTCACGGAGGGCGGCGATCGGGTCGACCGGCGCCTGCTCCTCCTCGGACTCCTCGTCCTCGACGGCGGCGTCCTCGTCGGCCTCGGCGTCGACGGTCTCGTCCTCGGCGGCCTCGGCCTCGTCGGCTTCCTCGACGACCTCGAGGGCGGCCTCTTCGGCGGGCTCGCCGGCGGCGATGTCGGCAGCTTCGGCCTGGTCCGGGTCCTCGGAGTCCGCCGCCTCGACGATGTCGAGCTGGTCCTCCACGGACTCCGCCGACTCGATGGCGTCGTTCAGGTTCGGGTCAGACACGGTGGCTGCTTCTTCCTGGATACATAGGGGTGGAACGCGCGAAAGGGGCGCCGGACACGGCGCCCTCCGCTTTCGGCTCAGCCGAAGATGTACTTGATGAGATGGCTGAACCCATAGTCAATCACGGTGACCAGACCGATCATGATGACGACGAACACGATCACCACGGTGGTGTACGTCGAGAGCTGACTACGCGTCGGCCAGACGACCTTGCGGAGTTCCGCGACGATCTGGCGGTAGAAGAGTGCGAGGCGGCCGAAGGGGCCCTTCTTGCCGCGCTTGCCGCCCTTGCGGGCCTTCTTCTTGGACTCCGGCGCCTCGTCCTGGGCATCAGGCATGTCGATGGAGCCCACGGCGTCCGTCACTCGTCCTCACCTGATTCCGGGTCGTGGCCGTGCCGCGCCCGGTTGAGCCGCACGGCGGTGCATTGCAGTACGTACATGCGCACACATCCTGGCGATGGAGTGTGTAGCAGGGCCGGAGGGACTTGAACCCCCAACCGCTGGTTTTGGAGACCAGTGCTCTACCAATTGAGCTACGACCCTTTGCTTCCCCCAACGTACCGCATCCTCCCGATTGCACGGTGTGTGCTCGGAAAGCGCGGCCGGTGAAGGCCAACGAGCAGTGAGTGTACGTGTTCCGAGGGCCTCCGTCGAACGGATACGGACCAGAAGTGGATCTACACCTGATCGTCAGGTGATCGTCCGGTCCGTGAAACCCGTGTGCCGGGCGGCTTTCCGGTCTGGAACGATGGGTTCATGAGCGCTGCTGCTACTCCTTCGTCCTCGCCCACCGAGCGCCGGGTCTCCGCCCGGATCGGCGCGATCTCCGAGTCCGCGACCCTCGCTGTCGACGCCAAGGCCAAGGCCCTCAAGGCCGCCGGGCGTCCGGTCATCGGCTTCGGCGCGGGTGAGCCCGACTTCCCCACCCCGGACTACATCGTCGAAGCGGCCGTCGAGGCCTGCAAGAACCCGAAGTACCACCGCTACACGCCGGCCGGCGGCCTGCCCGAGCTCAAGGCCGCGATCGCCGCGAAGACGCTGCGCGACTCCGGCTACGAGCCCGAGGCCGCCGAGATCCTGGTCACCAACGGCGGCAAGCAGGCCATCTACGAGGCCTTCGCCGCGATCCTCGACCCGGGGGACGAGGTCATCGTCCCGGCCCCGTACTGGACGACGTACCCGGAGTCGATCCGTCTCGCCGGCGGTGTCCCGGTCGAGGTCGTCGCCGACGAGACGACCGGCTACCGCGTCTCGGTGGAGCAGCTCGAGGCCGCGCGCACGGAGAAGACCAAGGTCGTCCTCTTCGTGTCGCCGTCGAACCCGACGGGCGCGGTCTACAGCCGTGAGGACGCCGAGGCCATCGGCCGCTGGGCGCTCGAGCACGGCCTGTGGGTCATGACGGACGAGATCTACGAGCACCTGGTCTACGGCGACGCGGAGTTCACGTCGCTGCCCGCGCTCCTGCCCGAGCTGCGCGACAAGTGCATCGTGGTGAACGGCGTGGCCAAGACGTACGCGATGACCGGCTGGCGCGTGGGGTGGATCATCGGCCCGAAGGACGTGGTGAAGGCCGCGACGAACCTGCAGTCGCACGCCACCTCCAACGTGTCGAACGTGGCGCAGGCCGCCGCCATCGCCGCCGTCTCCGGCGACCTGACCGCCGTCGAGAAGATGCGTGAGGCCTTCGACCGGCGCCGCAAGACGATCGTGCGGATGCTCAACGAGATCGACGGCTTCGTCTGCCCCGAGCCGGAGGGCGCGTTCTACGCGTACCCGTCGGTGAAGGGCCTGCTCGGCAAGGAGATCCGCGGCAAGCGTCCGCAGACCTCGGTCGAGCTGGCGGCGCTCATCCTGGAGGAGGCCGAGGTCGCGGTGGTTCCGGGCGAGGCCTTCGGCACGCCGGGTTACCTGCGTCTGTCGTACGCGCTGGGCGACGAGGACCTCGTCGAGGGCGTCTCGCGCGTCCAGAAGCTGCTGGCCGAGGCGCGCGACTAGTCCGTGCTTCCGCCTGGGCGGGCCGTCCCCTTCGGGGGGCGGCCCGCTTTCTTGTGCGTCCGGTTGTTTGTTCGCTGTCGGCCCCGAACGGGGAAAGGCGCTACCGGTACGACCGGTGTGTGCGGCAGGATCACTGGATGGAGCGTGTAGCACGTGATGTACGTCAGTTGCCGAAGGCCCATCTGCACCTGCACTTCACCGGGTCGATGCGGCCCACGACCCTGCTGGAGCTGGCCGACAAGTACGGCGTGCGGCTGCCCGACGCGCTGACCGGCGCGGAGCCGCCGAAGCTGCGGGCGACCGACGAGCGCGGCTGGTTCCGTTTCCAGCGGCTCTACGACGCGGCGCGTTCCTGTCTGCGGGAGCCCGAGGACATCCAGCGTCTGGTGCGCGAGGCCGCCGAGGAGGACCTGGCGGACGGCTCGGGCTGGCTGGAGATCCAGGTCGACCCGACGTCGTACGCGCCGCGCCTGGGCGGGCTCATCCCGGCGCTCGAGGTCATCCTGGACGCGGTCGACCGGGCCTCGCGGGACACCGGGCTCGGGATGCGCGTGCTGGTCGCGGCGAACCGGATGAAGCACCCCCTGGACGCCCGCACGCTGGCCCGGCTGGCGGTGCGGTACGCGGACCGGGGCATCGTCGGTTTCGGGCTCTCCAACGACGAACGGCGCGGCATGGCGCGGGACTTCGACCGGGCCTTCCACATCGCGCGCGAGGGCGGGCTGCTGTCCGCGCCGCACGGGGGCGAGCTGACCGGCCCGTCGTCGGTGCGGGACTGCCTGGACGACCTGGACGCCACCCGGATCGGGCACGGGGTGCGGGCGGCCGAGGACCCGCGTCTGCTCAAGCGGCTCGCCGACCGCGGGGTGACCTGTGAGGTGTGCCCCGCGTCCAATGTGGCGCTCGGCGTCTACGAGAAGCCCGAGGACGTGCCGCTGCGGCCGCTCTTCGAGGCCGGGGTGCCGATGGCGCTGGGCGCGGACGACCCGCTGCTGTTCGGTTCGCGTCTGGCCGCCCAGTACGAGATCGCGCGGCGCCACCACGACTTCTCGGACGCGGAACTGGCCGAGCTGGCGCGGCAGTCGGTGCGGGGCTCGGCGGCGCCGGAGGATGTCAGGCAGCGGCTCCTGGGCGGCATCGACGCCTGGCTGACGGCCTGAGGGCCGGTCCGCGCGGGTTGAGGCCTTCAGGGCAGCTCTTCAAGGGCTCTTCAAGGGCTTCAGGGCTTCAGGTCTTCAGGGCGCGATCCCGCCGAGCAGGGTGCGGGCCAGGCCCGTGGCGAAGGCGTCCAGGGACTGCGGCGGCTTGCGGTCGGGCGACATGTCGTACGCGAAGGCTCGCTGGGCGCAGGCGCCCAGGAGGAGCGAGGCGGCCGCGTAGGTGTCGGCGCCTGGGGCGACGCGGCCGGCGGCCTGTTCGGCGCGCAGGTAGGCGTCGAGGCCCTGGATCGGCTTGTGCGGGCCCGAGCCGAGGCCGCGCAGGATGTCTTCGTGGCGGCGCTTGAGCTGCGGCTCGGCATACAGGGACGCGGCCATCGGGAAGGTCTCCTCGTAGAAGAGGGCCGCCTCGCGCGCGATGTCGGTGAGGTTCTCCTCGACCGTGCGGTCGGGGTTCGCGACGCCCTCGGTGAGCCGGCTCAGGAGGGAGCCGAGCTTCGGGAGGCGCTCGTGGAGCACCGTGACGAAGAGCTCCTCCTTGTTGGCGAAGTACTTGTAGAGCGCGGCTTCGGAGCAGCCCGCGGCCTGGGCGATCGCCTTCGTGGTGGTGCGGGCGAGGCCGATGCTCAGCATGAGGTCGTGAGCGGCGTCGACGATGCGGACGCGGGCCGGCTTCTGGTCCATGCGGATTCCAACCAGGCTTGACGGGTGAGTGAGTGCTCACCCACTCTAGTGGGTACGGGGGTGAGTGAACACTCACCCACCCGCACGTTCTGATCTTGCACGTGACGCGCACTGGAGGCATCCCATGAAGCTCACGGTTTTCGGCGCGACGGGCGGCGTCGGACAGGAGATCGTCCGGCAGGCACTGGCCGCCGGGCACGAGGTCACGGCGGTGGTGCGGGACCCCGCGCGGTTCACCGTGACCGGTGACCGCCTGGAGGTCTTCCGCGCGGACCTGGGCGACCCGCAGGCGCTGCGCCCCGCGGTGGCCGGGCGCGACGCGGTGCTCTCCGGGCTCGGCGCCCGCAAGCGGGCGGACGCGGGGGTCGCGGCCCGGCTCACGCGCGCGGTGCTGGAGGCGATGGAGGCCGAGGGCACGCGGCGCCTGGTGGTCGTGAGCGCGGGCCCGGTCGGCCCGCAGCCCGCGGACTCGCCGCTCTCGGACCGGATCGCCATGAAGATCGTCAGCAGCGTCCTCAAGGACATCTACGTCGATCTGGCCGCCATGGAGGCTGAGCTGGCCGCCAGCGCCACCGACTGGACCTCGGTGCGCCCGCCCCGCCTCCAGGACAAGCCGGTGACCGGCGTCTACCGCACGGTCGTAGGCGGCTTCCCGCGCTCGGGGCGCTTCCTGGGCCGGGCGGACGTGGCCCACGCGATGCTGTCGGCCGTCGACGACGCGGCGACCGTGAAGCAGGGCTTGGGCGTGGCGTACTAGGTGGCCTCGGAGTCCCGCGGGCGCAGGACGGCCTGTCGGAGCGCGCGGGCGGTGCGGGCCAGGGAGTCCCGGCCCTGGGCCTCGCCCGGGACCAGGACGACGCCGACGCTGCCCTTGTCGGCCCAGGCGCACATCGAGAGCGTGCCCGTGCCGTTCCCGTGGACGAAGCATTCGAGCCGGCCGCCGAGCGGGCCCGGGGACGCGCTCCAGCTGTCTTGCAAGGTGAGCCCGGCGAACCCGAGATCGTCGAGTCCCGCGAACAGGTCGTCCGGGTCCTCGGCGTGGAGGTCGCCGGTCGCGCCCACGACGGCGACGGCTCGGGCGGAGTCGCGATCGCCCTCTCCGTAGACGCCCGAGAACGACTGCGCCCCGCGCGGGAGCGTGGTCCCGGCCAGGTACGTCTCCAGCTCGTCCGCCATCGGGGCGTTCGGGCGCAACGGCATCCCCTGGAAGCTGCGCGGGACGGCCGCCCTGTAGTGCGGGTAGTCCGTCGCCCGCGCGTACTGCCATGTGGCCGTGCCGGCGATCGCGCACACCGCCACCACGAAGGTGAGCGCCAGCATCGTCCGCTCGCGGCGCGTGGGCGGGGGCACGTCCGGGGCGCCCGGCGCGGGCAGCCCGGTGTCGGCGGGCATGCGCCGCTCGGCCCGCCTGCGCGCGCCCCGCAGCAGCGACTGCTCGAGCCGTACCGGGAGGACCGCGAGCAGCGCCCACAGTCCCGCGGTCAGGGGCAGGTGCAGGTGCGGCAGGGCCAGCATCCAGGCGGACACGAGGGAGCAGATGATCAGCGCGGTGCGGTAGGGCGCGCGCAGGGTCGCGCGGACGAGGCTGAGGTGGCCGTAGGGGCGCTCCAGCGCGGTGAGCGTCTCGGCGCGTACGGCGAGCCGCCGGTCGTGCGGCCAGGCCTCGGCGGCCTCCCGGGCCTGCGCGGCCAGGACGGCGAGGTCCACACCGCTGTCCAGGGCGGTCTTGACGTCGTGGCGCTGGACGTGCGCCTGGGAGGCGGGGCGCGGCGCACCGCTCTGTGCTGTCGCCGCCAGTCGCCCGGCCTGTGGTGAATCCGGGGCGAGTTCTCTCAGGCGGTCGGCGGCCCGCTGCCCCCGGGCGCGGCGGCCGGGCTGGTCCATGACGTCACCGGCGAGGCCGAACTCGGCGTACGCGGCGAGCAGCTCGAGGTCGTCCGGGAAGGCGTCGAGCCCCGCGCGGTAGGCCCGCTCGGCCTCCGCGTCGTGGTCGTCCTCGTCCTCGGCGGCGTGCGCGCGGCCCAGGACGAGGTAGAGGCCGGCGTGCGGCCCCTCCTGGTCGAGGCCCGTCCGCGCGGTCTCCCGCGCCTGTCTCAGCTCCCCCGCGCGCAGCAGCAGCTCGGCGCGCTCGTGTGCGGGCAGCACGGACTGCCCGCTGTTCTCCTGCATCTGTGGTCCCCACCCCTGATGTGCGTGCCGAGCGTCTCGACGCCGTCACTATCGGGGGCGACCGTCCCTGCGGTCAATGGGACAGTCGCAGGTCAGAGCCGCACGCCGACCGTCACCGGCTCGTTGACCAGGGTCACGCCGAACGCCTCGTGGACGCCGGCGACGACCTCGCGGGCGAGCGTGAGGAGGTCCTCGGTGGTGGCCTCCCCGCGGTTGGTGAGGGCGAGGGTGTGCTTGGTGGAGATGCGGGCGGGGCCGGTGCCGTAGCCCTTGGTGAAGCCCGCCTTGTCGATCAGCCAGGCCGCCGAGGTCTTGGTCAGGCCCTCCCCTGCGGGGAACGCGGGCGCCTTGGCGTCCGGGCCGAGGCGCTCCGCCACGCGCGCGTGGAACGCGGCGAACTCGGGCTCGGTGAGGATCGGGTTGGTGAAGAACGAGCCGGCCGACCACGTGTCGTGGTCCTCCGGGTCGAGCACCATGCCCTTGCCGGCGCGCAGCTTCAGGACGGTCTCGCGGGCGGTGGCGGCCGGGACGCGGTCGCCGGCCTCGACGCCGAGCGTGCGGGCGGTCTCGGGGTACTTGATGGGCGCGCTCAGGCCGCCCGCGTCCTCCAGCTCGAAGCGGACGCGCAGGACCACGTAGCGGTCCGGTTCGGCCTTGAAGCGGCTGTGCCGGTACGAGAAGGCGCACTCCGCGTTCGGGATCACGACGGTCTCGCCCGCGGCGCGGTCGTAGGCGACGACCTCGGTGATCGTGGAGGAGACCTCCTGGCCGTACGCCCCCACGTTCTGGATCGGCGTCGCGCCCGCAGAGCCGGGGATGCCGGCGAGGCACTCGATGCCCGCGAGGCCGGCCTCGACGGTGCGGGCGACGGCGTCGGTCCACACCTCTCCGGCGGCCAGCTCCAGGCGGGTGCCGTCCAGGGAGAAGCCCTGGGTGGCGATGCGCAGGGCGGTGCCCGCGAAGCCCTGGTCGCCGATGACGAGGTTGCTTCCGCCGCCGACGATCAGCAGCGGGGTGCCCGCGGCGTCGGCCTCGCGCACGGCGTCGACCACCTCGGCGTCGGTCGTCGCGGTGATCAGCCGGGTGGCGGGCCCGCCGAGCCTGAACGTGGTCAGGGGGGCGAGGGGGGCGTCGTGGAGTTCCTGCACACGCCCAAGGGTACGAGAACGGCCCCGCCGCGTGGGCGGGGCCGTGTCGGCCGGGGTGGCCGGGGTGGCCGGGCGGGTCACCGGAACCTGGGCAGGACGTCCTTCCAGGCGAGCGGGAGTTCGTCGGTGCTCGCCTTCCAGGTGAGGAACTCGGAGTCCTTCATCTGGTCGCGGAGCCCGTCGGCGAGCGGCCGGTGCGGTGCGGAGGAGGCGAAGTCCTTGAGCGCCTGGGAGGACTCCCAGACGGACAGCGTCCAGAAGGTGCGCTGGAGGGGCTTCGCCTTCAGGGTGGCGCCGTACGCGCCGGGCGCGCTGCCCACCTGGCGCCAGATCTTCGGTGTGCGGAGAAAGAACTTCAGGGCGCCCCACAGGGTGCGGGTCTCGAAGCGGGAGGCGAAGACGGTGGCCTCCGTGCCCGTGGGCGGCGTGTTCGGAACGGTCCAGGGGAGGGTCGGCACGACGTGCTCCTTATCGTTCGCGGTTCGCGGTTCGCTTCATTCGGGCGGGCCGGCTCGGGCCGGTTCGGGCGAGCGGTGACGGTCAGACCTGTTCCAGGACGCGGCCCGCTTCCTTGCCGTCGTTGCCCTCCTTGCCGTCCTGGACTACGGCCGTAGTGCGCGACGCCTTGGGGATGCACAGGGCGGCGACGCCGGCCAGGGCGACGACGGCCGCACCGACCCACAGGGCGGGTTCGATGCCGTCCACGAAGTGCTGCGCGGAGTCGTAGCCGCCCTGCGCCGAGAAGATCGACGACATGACGGCGATGCCGAGCGCTCCGCCGACCTCGCGCAGCGCGTTGTTGGCGCCGGAGGCGATGCCCTGCTCGTCCTGGCGGACGCTGGACATGACCAGGTTGGCGGCGGGGGCGAAGTACAGGGCCATGCCGACGCCGCTGACGATCAGGGCGGGCAGCTGGGCCGCGTAGGAGACGTCGACGGTGGCGACGGAGGCGAACCAGCCGAGTCCGACGGCCTGGAGGAAGAGGCCGGCGGCGACGACCGGGCGGCCGCCGATGCGGTCGGAGAGGATCCCGGCGACGGGGGCGACGAGCATCGGCATCCCGGTCCAGGGCAGCATCCGCAGGCCGGCCTGGGTCGGCGAGTAGCCGAGGACGCCCTGCATGAACTGGCTGAGCAGGAAGATCGAGCCGAACATCCCGAGGAACATCAGCAGGCTCGCGGCGTTGATGCCGGAGAAGGCGCGGGAGCGGAAGAGCCGCATGGGGAGCATGGGGTTCCGGCTGCTGATGCCGTGCCGCACGAAGGCGCAGAGCAGGGCCGTCCCCGCGAAGAGCCCGGTCAGGACGAGGGTGTCGGTCCAGCCGACGACGGGGGCGCGGACGAGCCCGTAGACGATGCCGAAGAGGCCGCCGCTGGCGAGCAGGGTGCCGACGAGGTCGAGCGGGGCGCCGCTGCCGCGGGACTCGGCGAGGCGGAGCCGGGCGAGCGGCAGCAGGGCGAGGCCCAGCGGCACGTTCAGCCAGAAGATCCAGTGCCAGGAGACGTGCTCGGTGAGACTGCCGCCGATGAGGGGCCCGGAGGCGACGGCGAGGCCGTTGACGGCGCCCCAGATCCCGTAGACCATGCCGCGCTTGGCGGCGGGCACGGCGGCGGTGAGCAGGGTCAGCGTGAGCGGCATCATGATGGCGGCGCCGACGCCCTGGACGGCGCGGGCGGCGATGAGGGAGTCGATGCCGGGGGCCAGGGCCGCCGCGGCGGAGGCGCCGGTGAAGACGGTGAGGCCGACGAGGAAGAGCCGGCGGCGGCCGAACCGGTCGCCGAGGGCCGCGCCGGTCATGAGCAGGACGGCGAAGGTGAGCGTGTAGGCGCTGACCGTCCATTCGAGGTCGTCCAGGGCGCCGCCGAGGTCCGCGCGGATGGACGGCAGGGCGGTGGTGACGACGAGGTTGTCGAGGGCCGCCATGAATCCGGCGACGCTGGTGATGACGAGAGCCCAGACGGCTCCCGCGCGGCTCGGTGTTACCTTCTCCGGTGCGTGCGTTCCCTGTGACATGGTTCCCCCTGCGCTTTCCGGTTAGTTATTGATGACTAACTTTCACGGTCATGAAAATGCGCCTTCATGTGTCTCCTCCGCTCTCACGGGAACAGAAGCGCCCCTAGATGCACTGAGAGTCGCCGAATCCGGCCCACACCCGGTGGTCGGACTCGAACCCCAGCGACACCAGCACGTTGATCAGCATTCCGTAGGCGAGGAACTCGGTCGTCTCGCCGAGATCCGCGCCCAGGGCCAGCCGGGCCGTGTCGTACATCTCCATCCAGCCGGCCCGCAGCGCGTCACCGAACTCCCGGTCCCCCGAAGCCTCGGAGGCGGCCACGGCGACGTACATCTGCATCTGCATGAGCAGGACGTCCGGGTCCTCGGCGATCAGCGCCCGGTACGCCTCCCCCATGGCCTGGTGGGCGGCCTCGCCCTCCAGGCCCTCGGACGAGGCGCGGAACACCTCGATGGTCCGCTCGCAGCAGCGCATGGCGGCCGCGAGGAACATCGCCTGCTTCCCGGGGAAGAGACGGAAGAGATACGGCTGCGAGACGCCCACCCGCTTGGCGATCGCCTCGGTGGACGTGCCGTTGTAGCCACCGCGGGCGAACTCGCTCATCGCCGCGCGCACGACGCTCTCGCGCCGCTCCTCCGCACTCATCCTTGCCATGCCACTAAGTTAGTGGCCAATCACTATCTAAGTCAATGGCTTCCGGGAAACGGAGACGCATCCGGGTACGAGTAAGGGGCGCTCCCCCATGGAGAGCGCCCCTTACCTGCGTCTACGGAGACGCGAAGCCGCAGGTCAGACGAGCTGGACCACCGCGCGCGACATGCCGAGGACCTTCTGGCCCGCACTCGTGGCGAGGAGGTCGACGCGCACCCGGTTGTCGTCGAGCTTGGCCGCGACCTTGGCGCTGACCTCGATCTCGGCGCCCTTGTCGTCGTTGGGCACGACGACCGGCTTGGTGAAGCGAACGCCGTACTCGACGACGGCCGCCGGGTCGCCGGTCCAGTCGGTGACCACGCGGATCGCCTCGGCCATGGTGAACATGCCGTGCGCGATCACGTCCGGCAGGCCGACCTCGACCGCGAACTTCTCGTTCCAGTGGATCGGGTTGAAGTCGCCCGAGGCGCCCGCGTACTGGACGAGCGTGGCGCGCGTCACGGGGAACGTCTGCGCGGGGAGTTCGGTGCCGACCTCGACGTCGGCGTACTTGACGGTCGTCGCCATGGCGATCAGGCCTCCTCTGCGGCGCGCGAGACGAGCTTGGTCCAGGCGGTCACGACGTGCTCGCCGGCCTCGTCGTGGACCTCGCCGCGGACGTCCACGATGTCGTTGCCCGCGAGGGACTTGATGCCCTCGATGGTGGAGGTGACGCTCAGCCGGTCGCCCGCGCGCACGGGGCGCGTGTAGGCGAACTTCTGGTCGCCGTGCACGACGCGGCTGTAGTCGAGCCCCAGCTCCGGGTCGTGGACGACCTCACCGGCGGCCTTGAACGTGATGGCGAACACAAAGGTCGGCGGGGCGATCACGTCGGCGTGACCGAGCGCCTGCGCGGCCTCGCGGTCGACGTAGGCGGGGTTCGTGTCCCCCACGGCCTCCGCGAACTCACGGATCTTCTCCCGGCCGACCTCGTACGGGGCGGTGGGCGGGTAGGTCCGCCCCACGAAGGACTGGTCGAGCGCCATGGACTCGGTACCTCCTGGGTGTAACGACGGAATGGAAGGCCCGCACGGATGCGGGCCGTCAAACGACACGAGGCCGCCCCCTCGGGAGGGGACGGCCTCGTGTACGAGCCTGAGTTATCGCGTTTCGCGGTGCGCGGTGTGCGCGTTGCAACGCGGGCAGTGCTTCTTCATCTCAAGACGGTCCGGGTTGTTACGCCGGTTCTTCTTGGTGATGTAGTTCCGCTCCTTGCACTCCACGCAGGCCAGCGTGATCTTCGGGCGGACGTCGGTGGCAGCCACGTGAGTGCTCCTTGACGGACGGGATAGATGGTTGAACGCATAGAAGAGTAGCCGATCGAAGGACCGACCCTACAATCGGCTACTGTCAGTAGCGGTGACCGGACTTGAACCGGTGACACAGCGATTATGAGCCGCTTGCTCTACCGACTGAGCTACACCGCTTTGATACTCACCTTGCGAACGAGGTGGTACCAGAGCCCCAATGCGGAATCGAACCGCAGACCTTCTCCTTACCATGGAGACGCTCTACCGACTGAGCTATTGGGGCGAGCGAGGAAGACATTACACGGTCGCGCGCCGATCGCCCAAATCCGTTTCGCCGACCCCCCGCGCGGGAAGGGCCCGGGCCTCTCCCGGCCCGGCCCCGCGCGCCTCACGGGTCCCTTCGGACCCCATCAGTACGACTTTTGCGGCGGTCCCCGAAGCGTGCCCGCGGCCGCCCTAGAGTCGGCTCCCTCCGCGTGATCTTGCTGTGCGCCCCGCGCACGGCCGGTCCGCGCCGCGAGCCCCTCGACGAGCCCCTGGAGCGTGATGCCCGACAGCCCCCAGCAGCCGCCCTCGCCCGGCTCCCCCGACGCCGCGCCCGAAGGTTCCGGGCTGCTCCTGTGCGGCGCCCGGCTCACCGACGGCAGGAGCGTGGACGTACGGCTGGGCGGCGGACGCATCGAGGCGGTCGGCACGGCCGGCAGCCTCATCGCGCGCGGCGCGCGCGTGGACCTCTCCGGCTACCTGCTGCTGCCCGCCCCCGCGGAGCCGCACGCCCACAGCGACACCGCGCTGTCCGCGGACGGCGAGGGGCCCCTGTCGCACGACCCGGAGGAGGTGCAGCGCCGGGCCACGGAGGCGACGCTGCTGCAGCTCGGGCACGGGGCGACGGCGGTGCGCTCCCATGTGCGGCTCGGCGACATGGAGGGGCTCGGCTCCATGGAGGCGGTGCTCCAGGCGCGGCGTTCCCTGGTGGGGCTCGCCGATCTGCGGGCCGTGGCGATGCCGCGGCTGCTCACCGGGGTCGCCGGAGCCAACGGCCTCGCCATGGTGCGGGACGCGCTCAAGATGGGCGCGTCCGTGGTGGGCGGCTGCCCCGACCTGGACCCCGACCCGACCGGCTACGTGGAGGCGGTCCTGGAGGTCGCGGCGGAGCACGGCTGCCCGGTCGACCTGCACACGGAGGGAGCCGATCCGGCCCGGCTCGAACGGCTCGCGGCGGCGGCCGGAGGACTGCGCACCGGCGTCACGGTCGGCCCCCTCGGGGGGCTCGCGCGACTGCCCGGCGAGGCGGCCCGGCGGGCGGCGGACCGGCTCGCGGCGGCCGGGGTCACCGTGACCTGCCTGCCCCAGGGCGGCTGCGCCGGGGTGGACGGGCGCGGGGTCGCTCCGGTGCGGCTGCTGCGGGCGGCCGGGGTGCGGGTGGCGGCGGGCAGCGGGGCGCTGCGCGACGTGTCGAACCCGGTGGGCCGGGGCGATCCCCTGGAGGCCGCGTACCTGCTCGCCTCCCGGTACGGGCTGCGGCCCGAGGAGGCGTACGGGGCGGTGAGTTCGGCGGCCAGGGCCGCGCTCGGGCTGCCCGAGGTGCGCGTGGAGGCCGGCTTCCCGGCGGAGCTGCTCGCGGTGCGGGGAGACAAGCTGGCGGGGGCGCTGTCGCTCGCGTACAGCCGGCTCGTCATCCACCGAGGCCGGGTGGTGGCCCGGACCAGTGCGGTGCGCGAGTACTGCGACTCGGCGGCGGCGGTCGCCCTGGACCTGCCGCGCCAGGGGCGGGCCGCCAACTACGGGGGCGGCGGGCCCGCGTAGCGGCCGGTGACTCTCCCACGGGGTGAGTGACGGGCCGTCACCGTCCAGGGCGCGGCGGACCGGAGGAATCCGGCCCGGGGCGGCCCGCGCGCCGCCCACATGGTTGCGCGGTCAACCTCCCGCTCCCGGCGTACGGTCGAAGGCATGCGCATTGTCATCGCTGGTGGACATGGTCAGATCGCGCTGCGGCTCGAGCGGCTGCTCTCCGCGCGCGGGGACGAGGTGGCGGGCATCATCCGCAGGCCCGAGCAGGGCGACGACCTGCGGGAGGCGGGCGCGGAGCCCGTCCTGTGCGACTTGGAGTCGGCGTCCGTCGAGGAGGTCGCGGCGCATCTGCAGGGCGCGGACGCGGCCGTCTTCGCGGCGGGCGCGGGCCCGGGCAGCGGCGCCGCCCGCAAGGACACGGTGGACCGGGACGCGGCCGTGCTGTTCGCCGACGCGGCGGAGCGGGCCGGGGCGCGCCGGTACGTCGTGGTGTCGTCGATGGGCGCCGACGCGGCCCACAAGGGCGACGACATCTTCGACGTGTACCTGCGGGCGAAGGGCGCGGCGGACGACGACGTGCGCCGCCGTACGGGCCTCGACTGGACGATCCTGCGGCCCGGACAGCTCACGGACGACGCCGGCAAGGGTCTGGTCCGCCTGGAGGCGTCCACGGGGCGCGGACCGGTGCCGCGCGACGACGTGGCGGCGGTTCTCGCCGAGCTCGTGGAGTCGACCGCCACGGCCGGTCTGACGCTGGAGCTGGTGTCGGGCTCGACACCGGTCGCGGTGGCCGTGAAGTCGGTCGCGGGGAACTGATTCCGGCTCCGAACCACCCGGCTCCGTATGGTGCCTGACGTGTCCTCAGAACAGCGGAAGCTGTCCGGGCACGTGCGGGACCGCGTAGCCGTCGAGCGTGTCCTGGACGGCGCCCAGTTGGGCCGGGCGGCGTGATCCCGGGCAGGAGACGAGCTCGCCCGCCTCGCGGGCTCCGGGCGGGTCGTGACGGGCGAACCTGCCGCCGACGACGGCGATGTCACGGCGGCACTCGGGGCAGCTGCGGCGGCGGGACACGGAGGGCACGGAGGACGTGGTCGGCATGCTCGGCATGGGTTCAGTCTGCGTCGTGATCGCCGCGGGCACACGCCGGAGTGCGCGACGGGGTGTTCGGCCAGGCTGACGACCCCGGCACTCGGCCCGACTGGCAGGTCCGTACTGCCGTGAGGGCCGCAGAGGGGGCGGGCCGAGACCCTGCCCCGGCCCGACCAGAGGATCCGCACGACCGTAAGGGCCATGGACGGGCGGCGCCGAGACCCACCCAGCCCGGCTAAAGGGCCCGTACGGCCGTGAGGGACTCGGTGACCGCCGTCGGGATGTCGGTGACCGGGAAGCGGGCGTGGCGGACGACGCGGTCGCGGTCCACGACGAGGACGGCGCGCTTGAGGCGCAGGGCCTGGCCGGCGCGGAACACGGGCAGGCGCAGGGCCGCGGCGAGGCGCAGGTCGACGTCCGAGAGGAGCGTGAACGGGATGCCCTCCTCGACGGCGAACACCCGCTGTTCGTCGGGGCGTTGGGTGCTCACGCCGCGTACCTCGGCACCGGCCGCGCGGAACTCTTCGTAGGCGTCACGGAAGAGCCGGTTCTCCAGGGTGCAGCCGACGGTGCCGGGGATGTCGCCCCAGCCGTCCGGGAGCGGGCTCGGGCGGCCGGTGGCGGGGTAGCAGAACAGGACCGTGGCCTTGGCGCCGGGCTCGACCGGGTCGAGCGGTGCGCCGTCGCGATGACCCGGCAGTTCGAGGCGGGGCAGCGCCTCCCCCACCAGCGCGGCCACGCGCCGCGCCTGCTCGCTCTCCTCGTCGGCGGTGCCGCTGAGGGAGCCGTCGCCGAAGACCCAGCGGTCGGCCCAGTCCTGCATCGACAGCAGGACGGGCAGCAGGCCGCGCCCGCTGTCGGTCAGCCGGTACTCGTAGCGGACGGGGCCGCTCTGATAGGGGACCTTCTCCAGAACGTCGGCGTCGACGAGGTGGGCGAGGCGTTCGGCGAGGACCTTGCGGGAGATGCCCAACTCCTCTTGGAGGGCGTCGAAGCGGTGGTGTCCGCGGGCCGTCTCACGGACCAGGAGCAGGCTCCACCAGTCGCCGACGACGGCGGCGGGCCGGGCCCGGGGGCCCCGCCCCCCGCCCCGGGCGCCCCGCGCTCACCAAAGACCCCCCCCCCCCCCCCCCGCGCCCCGCCC
>NZ_JBHYTK010000004.1:0-10260 GCF_042749255.1 Streptomyces sp. NPDC059524
GCCCCGGACCGTTCCGACGGTCCGGGGCTCACTGCTGTGTGCGCAGCGTCACTTCCTCTGGCTAGGCGCCTACTTGCTGGAGTTCACCGGGATGTCGAGGATGACCCGGGTGCCGCGCTCGGGGGCGGGGACCATGTCGAAGGTGCCGCCCAGTTCGCCCTCGACCAGGGTGCGCACGATCTGGAGGCCGAGGTTGCCGGCCTTCTTCGGGTCGAAGCCCTCGGGCAGTCCGACGCCGTCGTCCTGCACGGTGATCAGCAGCCGGGCTTCCTTGGTGGTGCCGCCGCGGACGGCCCCGACCTCGACCGTGCCGGTGTCGCCCTGCCGGTAGCCGTGCTCCAGCGCGTTCTGCAGGACCTCGGTCAGGACCATGGAGAGCGGGGTCGCCACCTCGGCGTCCAGGATTCCGAAGCGGCCGGTGCGCCGGCCGGTCACCTGGCCCGGGGAGATCTCCGCCACCATCGCGAGGACCCGGTCGGCGATCTCGTCGAACTCCACGCGCTCGTCCAGGTTCTGGGACAGCGTCTCGTGGACGATCGCGATGGAGCCGACCCGGCGGACCGCCTCCTCCAGGGCCTCGCGGCCCCGGTCGTCGCCGATGCGCCGGGCCTGGAGGCGCAGCAGCGCGGCGACGGTCTGCAGATTGTTCTTCACCCGGTGATGGATCTCCCGGATGGTGGCGTCCTTGGTGATCAACTCCCGCTCGCGGCGGCGCAGTTCCGTCACGTCGCGCAGCAGGACGAGGGAGCCGATCCGGGTGCCCTTGGGCTTGAGCGGGATGGCGCGGAGCTGGATCGAGCCCTCCTCGCCCTCGATCTCGAACTCGCGCGGGGCCCACCCGCTGGCGACCTTGGCGAGCGCCTCGTCCACCGGGCCGCGCGACGGGGCGAGTTCGGCGGTGGTGGAGCCGAGGTGGTGGCCGACGAGGTCGGCCTGGAAGCCGAGGCGGTGGTACGCGGACAGCGCGTTCGGCGAGGCGTACTGGACGACCCCGTCGGCGTCGAGCCGGATCAGGCCGTCGCCCACGCGCGGGGAGGCGTCCATGTCGACCTGCTGCCCGGGGAACGGGAAGGAGCCCGCGGCGATCATCTGCGCGAGGTCGGAGGCCGACTGGAGGTAGGTCAGTTCGAGCCGTGAAGGGGTGCGGACCGTGAGCAGGTTCGTGTTCCGCGCGATGACGCCGAGGACGCGGCCCTCACGGCGTACGGGGATCGACTCGACCCGGACCGGGACCTCCTCGCGCCACTCCGGGTCGCCCTCGCGGACGATGCGGCCCTCGTCCAGGGCGGCGTCCAGCATGGGGCGGCGGCCGCGCGGCACGAGGTGGCCGACCATGTCGTCCTGATAGGAGGTCGGGCCCGTGTTGGGCCGCATCTGCGCGACGGAGACGTACCGGGTGCCGTCGCGGGTGGGGACCCACAGGACCAGGTCGGCGAAGGAGAGGTCGGAGAGCAGCTGCCACTCCGAGACCAGCAGGTGCAGCCACTCGAGGTCGGAGTCGCCGAGGGCGGTGTGCTGGCGGACGAGATCGTTCATGGAGGGCACGAGCCCGAGCGTACCCGGCGGTGAGCGGGGTCCCGAATCGGTCGGCCGGGCCGGAAAGGGGGCCGGGGAGCCCTGGGGTCTCCAGCGGCCCTGAGGGCCCTGGAAACACCGACGGGCCGCGGCGCCGGGGGCGGGACCCTCAACCCGTTCCCTGGCACCGCAGCCCTTCAGGTGCACCGGCTTCCGGGTGTGCGGTCCCGGGTGCCGATCGAGGATCCGTCGCAGTCAGGGCAGAGAGCGACGGTTCCTCTGTCCGTCCTCCTGTGCGGGGAGGGCGGAAGTCTCTGGTCTTGTTCTTCGCACTTGGCATTGTGGACTAGACCATTTGGTCGTGTCCATGCGTCGGCGGGGGTTTGTTCGCGGCGTCCTGTCACGCCCCCTCCCCCGGGGGCGTACTCGAGGGTTACTCAAAAGTACGCCTGGTCCAACGTACGCCCTTTCCCACGGTTACCGGGAGCCGTGAGTTCAATTCGTAGCCATGCCGTCATCGCGGAGCAGGTCACCGTGCGGGTCGCCGGGCGGTCCGGCCGCTCGACGTGCCGAGGTCACGCGCAGCGCGGAGCATGGGCCCAGGGGGCGGACGAACGGTCCGGACATCCCCGCCGAACGCCTGTCCGGCGGGGCCCTGCTCTGCTAGATTGGTCTATACCACTAGTTCCCCTCTGACCAGAACGGCAGGCCCAGCGTGGAAGTTGTGATCGTTCCGGACGCCAAGGCAGGCGGCGAGCTGATCGCCGAGGCGATGGCCCAGCTGCTGCGGCGCAAGCCCGACGCGCTGCTCGGCGTGGCCACCGGCTCGACCCCGCTGCCCATCTACCAGGCCCTGACGGCCAAGGTGCGCGCCGGTGAGGTGGACGCGTCGCGGGCGCGGATCGCCCAGCTCGACGAGTACGTCGGACTGCCCACCGGGCACCCCGAGTCGTACCGCGCGACGGTGCTGCGCGAGGTCGTGGAGCCGCTCGGGCTCGACGCGGACGCGTTCATGGGGCCGGACGGCAGCGCGGAGGACGTGCAGGCCGCGTGCGAGGCGTACGACAGGGCGCTGTCCGAGGCCGGCGGGGTCGATCTGCAGCTGCTCGGGATCGGCACGGACGGGCACATCGGGTTCAACGAGCCGTGTTCCTCGATCGCGTCCCGGACCCGGATCAAGACGCTCACGGAGCAGACCATCGCGGACAACGCGCGGTTCTTCGACGGGGACCTCAGCCAGGTGCCGCGGCACGTCATCACGCAGGGGATCGGGACGATCCTGGAGGCGCGCCACCTGGTGCTGCTCGCCACGGGCGAGGGGAAGGCCGACGCGGTGGCCGCGACCGTGGAGGGGCCCGTGGCCTCCGTCGTGCCGGCGTCCGCGCTGCAGCTGCACCCGCACGCGACGGTGGTCGTGGACGAGGGCGCCGCGTCGAAGCTGAAGCTGACCCAGTACTTCCGCCACACCTTCGCCAACAAGCCGGAGTGGCAGGGCCTGTAGGCCTCCGGTCGCGTCTCGCCACGCCGATGCCGGTCACCCCTCGTCCGGGGTGACCGGCATCTGTGCGCAGTGCCCGAGGTGGCGGCCCCCGCCTACCCGACGATGACCTCGGCGGCGGCCAGGCCGCAGACGCGGGCCGCGCCGTGGGTGGCGATGTGGAGCGCGCCCCGGGGCGGGGCCTGGGGGACGCCCATCTCGACGACCAGGGTGTCGGGGCGGGCGGACAGCAGGGTGTCCAGGGCCGCGGACATCCAGGCGTGCCGGTGCTCGTCGCGGACGACGGCGACGAGGCGCCGGTCCCCCGCGGCGGCGAGGGCCTTCTCGCCCGCGTCCGGGCCGGTGTAGGACGCCGTCGTGGTGCCGGGCAGCAGCCGTTCGAGTTCGGCGGCGACGCCCCAGGGGGTCTCGTCGCCGACCGCGATGTTGGCGACCGGGGTGAAGGCCGCGACGTGCACGGGCCCCGTCACCGGCGCGGCGTCCGCGCTCCGGGTCACGGTGAGCGCCCGGCGCGCGGCGGTCAGCCCCACCCCGGTGTCCGCCGGGCCGGTCGCGGTGCCGCCCCGGGCCCGGGTCCACTCCGCGAGGGACCGCACGCGCGCGGCCGCGTCCGCGAGCCGCTCCTCGGAGAGGTCACCCGAGCGCACGGCGGCGACCAGGGCGTCGCGCAGCCGCAGCACAGTGTCGTCGTCGGCGAGGCCGCCGCCCACGCAGATGGCGTCGGCGCCGGCGGCGATCGCGAGGACGCTGCCGCGCTCGATGCCGTAGGTCGCGGAGATGGCCTGCATCTCCATGCCGTCGGTGACGATGAGCCCGTCGTAGCCGAGCTCCTCGCGGAGCAGCCCCGTGAGGATGCGGCGCGAGAGGGTCGCCGGTCGGTCCGGGTCGAGGGCCGGGACCAGGATGTGGGCGCTCATGACGGCGCGGCTGCCGGCGGCGATCGCCGCGCGGAACGGGGCGAGGTCGCGGGCGTGCAGCACGTCGAGGCCCACGTCGATGCGGGGCAGGTCGTGGTGGGAGTCGACGCCCGTGTCGCCGTGCCCGGGGAAGTGCTTGGTGCAGGCGGCGACCCCGGCGGCCTGGAGGCCCTCGACGTAGGCGGCGGTGTGGCGGGAGACGAGGTCCGTGTCGGAGCCGAAGGAGCGGACGCCGATGACGGGGTTGTCGGGGTTGGCGTTGACGTCGGCGGAGGGCGCCCAGTTGAGGTTGACGCCGCAGGCGGCGAGGCGGCGGCCGAGTTCGTGCGCGACCGCCCGGGTCAGCTCGGCGTCGTCGACGGCGCCGAGCGCGTGGTTGCCGGGGAACGAGGAGCCCGTACGGACTTCGAGGCGGGTGACGTCGCCGCCCTCCTCGTCGATGGCGACGAGGACGTCCTCGCGCTCGGCCCGCAGCTGGGCGGTGAGGGCGGCGAGCTGGGCGGGCGTGGCGATGTTGCGGCCGAACAGGCCGACGGAGGCGAGGCCTTCGCCGAGGCGCCGCAGCAGCCAGTCGGGGGCGGTGGTGCCGGTGAATCCGGGCTGCAGGACCGTCAGCGCGTCCCGCGTCAGCGTGTCGGTTCCGTGGGCGAGTGTCGTCATCGGGTGGCGTTATCCCTTCACGGCGCCGGAGGTGAGACCTGTGGCCATCTTCTTCTGGATGAACATGAAGAAGACCACCACCGGCAGGGCGATCATCGTGGACGCGGCCATCAGGGCGCCGTAGTCGGTGCCCCGTTCCGTCGTGAACGTCATGAGCCAGACGTTCAGGGTGTACTTCGAGTCGTCGTTCATCAGGATGTACGCGAACAGGTACTCGTTCCAGGCGTTGACGAGCGCGAAGATCGACGAGGCGGCGAGGCCGGGGGCGAGCAGCGGGAAGATGATCCGGCGGAACGCGCCCATGCGCGTGCAGCCGTCGACCATCGCCGACTCCTCCAGTTCCACGGGGATGTTGACCACGAAGCCGCGGATCATGACCGTGGCGAAGGGCAGCGTGGAGACGAGGTAGACGACGATGACGCCCCAGTACTCGTTGAGGCCGCCCATCGCGTTGAGCTGGGCGTAGATCGGAATGAGCATCGCGGTCGGCGGCAGCATCTGGACCAGGATCAGGACCATGAGCAGGGCGCGCCGGCCGGTGAAGCGGAAGCGGCCGACGGCGAGTGCCGCGAGGGTCGCGATGATCATGCCGCCGACGACGGCGGTGATCGAGATGATGAGGCTGGACTGGATCGCGGTGGCGAAGTTGGGCTGCTTCACGGCGCGCGCGAAGTTGTCGAAGGTGATCGACGAGGGCCACAGCGTCTGGTCGTAGGAGCGGATCTCGTGGTTGGGGCGCAGCGCCGAGATGATCAGCCAGTAGACGGGGAAGGCCATGACGACCGCGATGACGAGGCCGAGGACGTTGTAGCCGAGCTTCGTCTTCTTGCGGTCGGGCCGCAGGTCCTGCGGGTGGGTCGGCGTGGAGGCGCTCATTCGACCTCTCCTGTCTTCATGAGCTGGCGCAGGTAGTAGACGGCCACGCCGGACAGCATCAGTACGGTGACCAGGGCGATGGCGGTGCCCTGGCTGAAGGACGTCGAGGTGAACGCCTTGGAGAAGGAGTAGAGGCCGAGGGTCTCGTAGTCCGGTTCGGGCTTGTTGCCGCGCAGCAGCCAGATCTGGCCGAAGACGTTGAAGTCCCAGATCACGGAGAGCGTGGTCACCATGATGAAGACGGGCTTGATGACCGGCCAGGTGACGAAGCGGAAGACGCCGAAGGCGGAGGCGCCGTCGAGCTGGGCGGCCTCGGTGAGTTCTCCGGGGACCTGGGTGAGGGCCGCGTACAGGGTGATCACGACGAACGGGATGGCGCCCCAGATGACGAGCGCGGCGATGACGGCGAAGCCCTGGAGCGGGTCGAGGAACCAGTTGTGGCCGAGCCAGTCGTCGCCGGCGAACTTGGCGATGATCGTGTTGACCAGGCCGTAGTCGGAGTCGGCGAGCCAGCGGAAGATCGACGAGGCGACCAGGAGCGGCATCGACCAGGCGGCGATGAGGGCCGTGGTGAGCGTGAGCCGCACCCAGGTGGACAGGCGCATCATCAGGAGCGAGACCAGCAGGCCGATCGCCATGGTGGCGACGACGCAGACCGCCATGAAGACGACGGTGCGCAGGGTGACGTGCCAGAACTCGGCGTCGCCCAGGATGTTGGTGAACTGGTCGAAGCCGACCCACGGCGGGCTCTCGCCCGTCCACAGCTCGCGCCGTCCCATGTCCTGGAAGGACATGATCACGGTCTTGACCAGGGGGTACGCGTAGACGGCGGCCAGCGCGACGATCGCCGGCAGGATCAGGAGGTAGGGGAGCAGCGCCCCCTTCTTCCGCTTCGGGCGGCCGGTGCCGGCGGGGCGGCTCTTGTGGACCGTCCCCCCTTCCGGGGTGTCCGCTGCGCTGAGCGGCGGCCCGGCGGCCTTGGTGTCGGCGGCAGTCACGTGGCTGACCTTTCTCGTGCTCGGCGAAAGGGAGACGAGGGGCGGGGCCGGATCAGGTGAACCGGCCCCGCCCTTCATCCGGAGCCCGAAGGCTCAGGACTCCTTGTTGATCAGCTCGTCGATCTTGGCGTCGGCGGCCTTGGTCGCCTCGGCCACGGACTTGCCCTTGAGGATGTCGAGCAGCATGTTCTTCAGGACCTCCTCCTTCTCGATCGCGGTCCAGCCCGGGGCGATCGGCGTGAACCAGGCACTCTCGACCGCGTTGGCGACAGGGGCCGTCTCCGGCTTGTCCTTCAGCGGCTGCAGCTGCTTGGTGTTGTTCGGGAGGATGTTCTTGGAGGCGAGGACCTCCTCGGACTTCTCGCTCGTGAACATGGAGATCCAGTCCTCGGCGAGGTCCGCGTTCTTCGACTTCTGCGTCACCGCGAGGTCGGAGCCGCCGATGAAGGACGGCAGGGTCTTGCCGTTCGGGCCGGGCATCGCGGCGGTGGCGATCTTGCCCTCGAGCTTCGGGTTGCCGTTGGCCTTGCCGTCGATGACGGAGCCGGCCTCCCAGCCGTTGCCGTACAGGACGCCGGCCTTCTCGTTGGCCATCACATTGGCGTGGTCCTGCTCGTCCTTGGTGATGTCGCCCTTGTTGTACTTCTTGACGAGGTCGATGAAGTGCTGGATGCCCTCCTGCGCCTTCGGGTCGGAGAGGCTGGCCTTCCACTCCTTGGAGCCCTCGTCGTACTGGGCGATCTGGCCGCCGTACGCGGCGACGTAGGACATCGCGGCGTACCAGTAGCGGCCGGGCAGGTAGAGCGAGGAGAAGCGCTTGTCCTTCTTCCCCTGCTTCGCCGTCTCCTTGTCCATCGCCTTGAGGAAGTCGTCCTCGGTGGTGGGCAGCGTGTCGGAGCCGGTGGCCGCCTTCAGCATGTCCTTGTTGTAGATCGCGACGCGCGCACCGGCGTAGTAGGGCACGCAGTACTGCTTGCCCTCGAAGGTGCAGGTGTCCTTGAGACCCTTGATCCAGGTGTCGCTGTTGTCGTACTTCTTCGGGTCGATCTCGGCGAGCGCGCCGTTGAGGATGTACTGCATGGTCTCGGTGTTGCCGAGCTCGACGACGTCCGGGAACTTGTCGCCGCCGAGGGCGGTGTCGAGCTTCTTGGCCTTGTCCGCCCACTGCTGGTAGGCGACGTCGACCTTGACCTTCGGGTACTTCTTCTTGAACTGGGCGTTGACGTCCTTGACCAGCTCGGGCCAGGTGCTCTGCGCGTCCACCATCAGCCAGACGGTCACCGAGCCGGTGCGGTCCTTCGGGTCCTTGCCGGCGTTGTCGCCACCGTCGCCCCCACAGGCCGCGACCCCGGTCATCATGGCCGCGACGCCGACCGCCGCGATGAGCTTGCGCTTCATGTCACCCTCCTCAGGGATGCCTGCAACCCCCCACCCACAGCGATGACATACGGCGAGTACGCGAAGCACGTACGCGGATACGGCTGATGGGACTGGGACCTGGCCACTAATGGTGTAGACCAGTACGGGGAGCTTGGACCAGACCAATGGGGCTGTCAAGGGTGGTTGTGAAGGGACTGTGGGTCCGTTACCGGAACGACACCCACCCTTCGGAGCACGGCCGTTGACCCCGTTCCCCCGTCCGGCGGGGTGGACTAGACCAGAGGGGCGCCGGACGATATAAGAAGGGATCACGGAGCGTGCGGGAGTACCCCGGAGCGAGCCGTGCCACGATGTGAGCCGTGACCGGCGGACGCATCGGTCGCATCGGCACCGGAGCCGGGAAGGCGGAGCATGAGCACCGACGTCAGCAGTGCGGAGAACGAGGGCGGGGCGCCTGTCCGTACCGCACGTGTGCCCAAGTACTACCGCCTGAAGAAGCACCTCCTGGACATGACGGAGACCCTGCCGCCCGGCACCCCCGTCCCCCCGGAGCGCACCCTCGCCGCCGAGTTCGACACCTCCCGCACCACGGTCCGCCAGGCCCTCCAGGAGCTGGTCGTCGAGGGCCGCCTGGAGCGCATCCAGGGCAAGGGCACCTTCGTCGCCAAGCCCAAGGTCTCGCAGGCGCTCCAACTCACCTCCTACACGGAGGACATGCGCGCCCAGGGCCTGGAGCCCACCTCGCAGCTGCTCGACATCGGGTACGTGACGGCCGACGACACCCTCGCCGGGCTGCTCGACATCTCCGCCGGCGGGCGCGTCCTGCGCATCGAGCGGCTGCGCCTGGCCAGCGGTGAGCCGATGGCCATCGAGACCACGCACCTGTCCGCGAAGCGCTTCCCCGCGCTGCGCCGCAGCCTCGTGAAGTACACCTCGCTCTACACCGCGCTCGCCGAGGTCTACGACGTCCGGCTCGCCGAGGCCGAGGAGACCATCGAGACCTCGCTCGCCACGCCCCGCGAGGCCGGACTGCTCGGCACGGACGTGGGCCTGCCGATGCTGATGCTCTCCCGGCACTCGATCGACGGCTCGGGCCAGCCCGTGGAGTGGGTGCGCTCGGTCTACCGGGGCGACCGGTACAAGTTCGTGGCGCGCCTCAAGCGCCCCATGGACTGAGCGCCCCTCACCCCCTTTCACCCCCGCATTTCTCACATACGGCCCACCGGTGCCGGGTAGTTGATATCAGTACGGCATCGGTGCGTCCGTTATCCGGACAAGGGTTCCATGAGGCGAGACTCTCGCTTAGATTTCCCGGACGTTAAGCCGAGATAAATAGGGCCAGCGAGGGGACGGAACCGCTCTATGTCCAATGCGCCGGAAGCCGCGCGACCAGCGCGGCAAGCAGACACGCGGACGGTGACCCCGCTCCGTGTCGTGGTGGCCTTGTGTCTCATCGCCCCGTTCGTGGCGATGCTCTGGGTCAGCTCCTACGCCAAGGTGGACCCCGCGTTCATCGGCATCCCGTTCTTCTACTGGTACCAGATGCTCTGGGTGCTGATCTCGACGGCGCTCACGATGGTCGCGTACAAGCTGTGGAAGCACGACCAGGCGTCCCGTAAGCAGGCCTCCGAGGCCTCCCAGGAAGGGGCCGGCGCGTGAACGACGGCGTGAACGGTGTCGCACTCACCGTCTTCATCCTGTTCTTCGTGGCCGTCACGGTCATGGGCTTCCTCGCCGCCCGCTGGCGGCGCGCCGAGAACGAGGCGTCCCTCGACGAATGGGGCCTGGGCGGCCGCTCGTTCGGCACCTGGATCACCTGGTTCCTGCTCGGCGGCGACCTCTACACGGCTTACACCTTCGTGGCCGTCCCGGCGGCGATCTACGCGGCCGGTGCCTCCGGCTTCTTCGCGGTGCCCTACACGATCCTCGTGTACCCGCTGATCTTCACGTTCCTGCCGCGCCTGTGGTCGGTCTCGCACAAGCACGGCTACGTGACCACCTCGGACTTCGTGCGCGGCCGCTTCGGCTCCAAGGGCCTGTCCCTGGCCGTCGCGATCACCGGCATCCTCGCCACGATGCCGTACATCGCGCTCCAGCTCGTCGGCATCCAGGCCGTCCTGGACGTCATGGGCGTCGGCGGCGACGAGGGCACCAACTGGTTCGTCAAGGACCTGCCGCTGCTGATCGCGTTCGCGGTCCTCGCCGCGTACACGTACTCCTCGGGTCTGCGGGCCCCGGCGCTCATCGCGTTCGTCAAGGACACGCTGATCTACATCGTCATCGCCGTCGCGATCATCTACATCCCGATCAAGCTGGGCGGCTTCGACGACATCTTCGCCGCGGCCGGCAAGAAGTTCGAGCAGATCAACCCCGCGACCGAGAAGCCCGTCGGGGCGCTCGCACCCGGTTCGCAGGG
>NZ_JBHYTK010000004.1:10358-20185 GCF_042749255.1 Streptomyces sp. NPDC059524
GCTTCGACGACATCTTCGCCGCGGCCGGCAAGAAGTTCGAGCAGATCAACCCCGCGACCGAGAAGCCCGTCGGGGCGCTCGCACCCGGTTCGCAGGGCACCTGGACGTACGCGACCCTCGCGCTCGGCTCGGCGCTCGCGCTGTTCATGTACCCGCACTCGATCACGGCGACCCTGTCGTCGAAGAGCCGCGAGGTCATCCGGCGCAACACCACGATCCTGCCGCTGTACTCGCTCATGCTCGGCCTGCTGGCGCTGCTCGGCTTCATGGCGATCGCGGCCGGAGTCACGGTCCAGAACGGCCAGTTGGCGATCCCGCAGCTGTTCGAGAACATGTTCCCGGACTGGTTCACGGGCGTCGCGTTCGCGGCCATCGGCATCGGCGCGCTCGTCCCCGCCGCGATCATGTCCATCGCCGCGGCCAACCTCTTCACCCGCAACATCTACAAGGACTTCATCAAGCCGGATGCCACACCCGCGCAGGAGACCAAGGTCTCCAAGCTGGTGTCCCTGCTGGTGAAGGTCGGCGCGCTCGCCTTCGTCCTCACCATGGACAAGACCGTCGCCATCAACTTCCAGCTGCTCGGCGGCATCTGGATCCTGCAGACCTTCCCGGCCCTGGTCGGCGGCCTGTTCACCCGCTGGTTCCACCGCTGGGCCCTGCTCGCCGGCTGGGCCGTCGGCATGGTCTACGGCACGGTCGCCGCGTACGGGGTGGCCTCGCCGACGCAGAAGCACTTCGGCGGCTCCGCCAAGGAGATCCCGGGCATCGGCGAGATCGGCTACATCGGCCTCACCGCGTTCGTCCTGAACGTCGTCGTCACCGTGGTCCTCACCTTCGTCCTGAAGGCGCTCAAGGCCCCGGACGGCATCGACGAGACGTCTCCGTCGGACTACACGGCCGACGCCGGCGACAAGGGCGTGAAGGTCGAGCTCCCGGCCGTCGGGACCGGCGCCGGACACTAGCCCTGGTCACACCCTTCTCGAAGGACGAGCCCCTCCACCTCTGGAGGGGCTCGTCCCGTTACGGTGGCCGACGATCGGCACCACCCGACGATCGGCACCACCCGCCCTGGAGGAACCCTTGACCGCACCCATCGTCCTCGACAGCGACCCCGGCATCGACGACGCCGTCGCGCTCCAGTACCTGCTCGGCACCGGCCTGTGGGACCTCAAGGCCTACACGACCGTCGGCGGCAACGTGCCCGCCTCCCAGGCCTTCCGCAACGGCCGCGCCCTGGCCCGCGCCTTCGGCATCGACGGCGACGTGCCCGTGCACCGGGGCGCGGGCCGCCCGCTGACCCGGCTGCCGTACTCCGCGGCCGGCGAGTTCCACGGCGCGGAGGGCCTCGGCTCCGAGCGGCTGCCCGACGCGAGCGTGCCCGAGCAGACGGAGACCTCCGCACAGGCCATGCTGCGCCTCTCACGCCAGTACGAGGGCGAGCTGACCGTGTGCGCGACGGGCCCGCTGACCAACGTGGCGCTCGCGCTCACCGAGGACCCCGACTTCGCGCGGCGCGTGAAGCACCTCGTCTTCATGGGCGGGGCCGCGGAGGTGCCCGGGAACATCACGCCGGTCGCCGAGTTCAACGCCTGGGCGGACCCGGACGCCGTCGACCTCGTGGTGTCCTCGGGCATCCGGTACACGATGGTCGGGCTCGACGCGACGCACGGCTGGCGCTTCACCAAGGACCACCTGGCCGTCCTGGAGGACGCGGGCGAGGGCATGGCGCTGACCGCCCGTCTGATGCGGTACTACCTGGAGGCGTACACGGAGGCCGCGGGCAGCCCGCTGCACGACCCGCTCGCCGTCGGGGTCTGCGCCGACGAGTCGTTCGTCACCGCCGCCGACGGCACCGTCGTCGTGGAGTGCGCGAGCGAACTCACCCGCGGCAAGACCGTGTTCATCCCCTACGACAGCGACTACCCGCGCGCCTACTACGCCGAGTCCCCGCTCGTCGCCGCCCGCACCGCGCATCGCGGCCGGGTCGCGCTCGGCACCGGCCCGCGCGACTTCACGGCCGACTTCGTGACCACGCTCCTGAAGCGGCCCGGGGTGGCCTGACCTCACCGCGACACAACATGTGGGCCCGGAGCGGAAGCCCGGGCACAACATGTATGCTCGCTCTCGCTGTCGTCGCAGGGGAATCCGGTGCAAGTCCGGAACTGTCCCGCAACGGTGAACGTAAGGCCACAAAGGCCCCTCACGTGAGTCCGAAGACCTGCCGACGGTGCGCCCGAGCCGTCCGGCCCGGGTGCCGAAGACGTCAGGGCCTCGCGGAACGGGCCGGTGACGCGGGCGCCCCCGTGTGCGCGCCCGGGCCACTCCTCCTCCCCGCGGGCCCCGAGCCGAGCGAGGGAGAGCCCCCCAGTGACGATCGCGCCCGCCGATCCCGCCTCAGCCCCGGTCCGTGCCGAGGCCGACGCCCCCGGCACCGCGCTGCTGCGCACGCTGACCGAGCTGACCGCCGACCTGCCCGACGCCGACCCGGGCCGGGTCGCCGCCGCGGCGCTGCGCGGCCGGTCCGCCCGGGCCGACGAGGCGGAGCTGCGCGAGCTCGCCACCGAGGCGGCCGCCGGACTGATCTCCGAGGACCCGGCCTACTCGCGGCTCGCGGCGCGTCTGCTCACCCTCACCGTCGCCGCCGAGGCCGCCTCGCAGGGCGTCACCTCGTTCACCGGCTCGATCGAGGTCGGGCACCGCGAGGGCCTGATCGCGGACCGCACCGCCGAGTTCGTGCGCGGGCACGCCGCGCGGCTCGACGCACTGATCGACCCGGCCGCCGACGACCGATTCGGCTACTTCGGCCTGCGCACGCTCTTCAGCCGCTACCTGCTGCGCCACCCGATCACCCGCAAGGTCGTCGAGACGCCGCAGCACTTCCTGCTGCGCGTGGCCTGCGGCCTGGCCGAGGACGAGACGGTGCGCGCCCTGGACGAGGTCGCCGCGCTGTACGGCCTGATGAGCCGGCTCGACTACCTGCCCTCCTCCCCCACGCTGTTCAACTCCGGCACCCGGCACCCGCAGATGTCGAGCTGCTACCTGCTCGACTCCCCGCTGGACGAGCTGGACTCGATCTACGACCGCTACCACCAGGTGGCCCGCCTCTCCAAGCACGCCGGCGGCATCGGTCTGTCGTACTCCCGCGTCCGCAGCCGCGGTTCGCTGATCCGGGGCACCAACGGGCACTCCAACGGGATCGTGCCGTTCCTGAAGACGCTCGACGCGTCGGTCGCCGCCGTGAACCAGGGCGGGCGCCGCAAGGGCGCGGCCGCCGTGTACCTGGAGACCTGGCACTCCGACATCGAGGAGTTCCTGGAGCTGCGGGACAACACGGGTGAGGACGCGCGCCGCACGCACAACCTGAACCTCGCGCACTGGATCCCGGACGAGTTCATGCGCCGGGTGAACGCGGACCAGCCGTGGTCGCTGTTCTCCCCCGCCGACGTGCCCGAGCTGGTCGACCTGTGGGGCGAGGAGTTCGACGCCGCCTACCGCGAGGCCGAGGCCGCGGGGAAGGCGCAGAAGACGATCCCCGCGCGGGACCTGTACGGCCGCATGATGCGCACCCTCGCGCAGACCGGCAACGGCTGGCTGACCTTCAAGGACGCCGCCAACCGCACCGCCAACCAGACGGCGGAGCCCGGCCACACGGTCCACTCCTCGAACCTGTGCACCGAGATCATCGAGGTCACGGACGACGGCGAGACGGCCGTGTGCAACCTGGGCTCGGTCAACCTCGGGGCGTTCGTGGACACCGCGACCGGGGACATCGACTGGGAGCGCCTGGACGCGTCCGTCCGCACGGCCGTCACGTTCCTGGACCGGGTCGTCGACATCAACTTCTACCCGACCGAGCAGGCGGGCCGCTCCAACGCGAAGTGGCGTCCGGTGGGTCTGGGCGCGATGGGCCTGCAGGACGTGTTCTTCAAGCTGCGGCTGCCCTTCGACTCGGAGGAGGCGCGCGCCCTGTCGACGCGCATCGCCGAGCGGATCATGCTCGCCGCGTACGAGGCCTCGGCGGACCTCGCCGAGCGCAACGGGCCGCTGCCGGCCTGGGAGAAGACCCGCACCGCGCGCGGCGTCCTGCACCCGGACCACTACGGCGTCGAGCCGGTCTGGCCGGAGCGCTGGGCGGCGCTGCGCGAGCGCATCGCCGCGGTCGGCATGCGCAACTCGCTGCTGCTCGCGATCGCCCCGACCGCGACGATCGCCTCGATCGCCGGTGTCTACGAGTGCATCGAGCCGCAGGTCTCCAACCTGTTCAAGCGCGAGACGCTCTCCGGTGAGTTCCTCCAGGTCAACTCGTACCTGGTGGAGGAGCTGAAGAAGCTCGGCGTGTGGGACGCGCAGACCCGTGAGGCGCTGCGCGAGTCCAACGGCTCGGTGCAGGACCTGACCTGGGTCCCCGCGGACGTGCGGGCGCTGTACCGCACGGCGTGGGAGATCCCGCAGCGCGGCCTGATCGACATGGCGGCGGCCCGCACCCCGTACCTGGACCAGGCCCAGTCCCTGAACCTGTTCATGGAGACGCCGACCATCGGCAAGCTCTCCTCGATGTACGCGTACGCCTGGAAGTCGGGCCTGAAGACGACGTACTACCTGCGCTCGCGCCCCGCGACGCGCATCGCCCGCGCGGCGGCCCGCTCCACCGTCCCCGTCCAGGTGGCGGACCCGGACGCCGTCGCCTGCTCCCTGGAAAACCCCGAGTCCTGCGAGGCCTGCCAGTAATGACCACTCCCTCCCCCGAGAAGAACCTGCTGGACCCCGGCTTCGAGCTGACCCTGCGTCCCATGCGCTACCCGGACTTCTACGAGCGCTACCGGGACGCCATCAAGAACACGTGGACGGTCGAGGAGGTCGACCTCCACTCGGACGTCGCCGACCTCGCGAAGCTGTCTCCGGGCGAGCAGCACATGATCGGCCGCCTTGTCGCGTTCTTCGCGACGGGCGACTCGATCGTCTCGAACAACCTCGTGCTCACCCTGTACAAGCACATCAACTCCCCCGAGGCGCGCCTCTACCTGTCGCGCCAGCTGTTCGAGGAGGCCGTGCACGTCCAGTTCTATCTGACCCTCCTGGACACGTACCTGCCCGATCCGGACGACCGGGCGGCCGCGTTCGACGCGGTCGAGGAGATCCCGTCGATCCGCGAGAAGGCCGAGTTCTGCTTCAAGTGGATGGACTCGGTCGAGAAGATCGACCGCCTGGAGACGAAGGCCGACCGCCGCCGCTTCCTGCTGAACCTGATCTGCTTCGCCGCCTGCATCGAGGGTCTCTTCTTCTACGGGGCCTTCGCCTACGTGTACTGGTTCCGCTCGCGGGGCCTGCTGCACGGGCTCGCGACCGGCACCAACTGGGTGTTCCGCGACGAGACGATGCACATGTCCTTTGCGTTCGACGTGGTCGACACGGTCCGCAAGGAGGAGCCGGACCTGTTCGACGACGAGCTGCGGGTCCAGGTCACCGACATGCTGCGCGAGGCGGTCGACGCGGAGCTGCAGTTCGCCCGTGACCTGTGCGGGGACGGTCTGCCCGGCATGAACACGGACTCGATGCGGCAGTACCTGGAGTGCGTCGCCGACCAGCGTCTGCAGCGGCTCGGCTTCGCGCCCGTGTACGGCTCGGAGAACCCGTTCTCCTTCATGGAGCTCCAGGGCGTCCAGGAGCTGACGAACTTCTTCGAGCGCCGGCCCTCGGCGTACCAGGTGGCGGTGGAGGGCTCGGTCGGTTTCGACGAGGACTTCTAGGCAACCTCGGGGGGCCTGGTGCCCTCTTCCAGGTCAGGCGACCGTGGTGAACCGGGCCTGGCGGGACGCGCGTTCGGCGTCCTGCCGGGCCCGGCGCAGCTGCCGGTCGATCCTGCGGTCGTGGGCCATCCCGTAGAGGGAGGGGGCGGCGAGGAGGAGGAAGACGACGAGGACGGTGAGGTAGTTCATCGCTGTGTTCATGTCCTCCACTCTCCCGCTCGCCGGGACCGCGCGGCAGTGGCAGGACTGTCATAGAACCTCGAATTCCTGCCACGACTGAGGCACACTGGACGGCATGCTGAAAAACGTGGCGGCAGTGCTCCTCGACGGTGTGCACCCCTTCGAACTCGGCGTCGTGTGCGAGGTGTTCGGCCTCGATCGCGGCGACGCGGGGCTGCCGGTGTACGACTTCGCGGTGGTCTCCGCGGAGGGCCCGGCGCTCGGCACGCACGTACCCGGCATGACCGTCTCGACGCCGTACGGACTGGACCGGCTGGAGGAGGCGGACCTCGTCGCCATCCCCTCGGCCGGGCGGCGCTACGAGGCCTATCCGCCGGAGCTGCTGGACGCGCTGCGCCGCGCGGTGGACCGGGGCGCCCGCGTCCTGAGCCTGTGCGCGGGCGTGTTCGTGCTCGGCGAGGCGGGGCTGCTCGACGGACGCCGCTGCGCGGTGCACTGGCGGTACGCGCGCGAGCTCGCCGTCCGCTTCCCGCGCACCCGCGTCGACCCGGACGTGCTGTACGTGGACGAGGGGCCGGTCGTGACCTCGGCGGGGACGGCGGCCGGGATCGACGCCTGTCTGCACATCGTGCGCAGCGAGCACGGCACCGAGGTGGCCAACGCGATCGCGCGCCGGATGGTCGTGCCGCCGCACCGGGACGGCGGGCAGGCCCAGTACGTGGAGCGGCCGCTGCCGGCGACGCGCTGCGACACCGTCGGCGAGGTGCTCGCGTGGATGGAGCGGAACCTGGACCGGCCGGTGACCGTGGAGGAGCTGGCGGCGCGGGCCCTCATGTCGCCGCGGACCTTCGCGCGGCGCTTCCAGCAGGAGACCGGCACGACGCCGTACCGGTGGCTGCTGCGCCAGCGGGTGCTGCTCGCCCAGGAGCTCCTGGAGCGGACGGACGAGACGGTGGACGCCATCGCGGCGCGCGCCGGGTTCGGCAAGGGGCCCGATTTGCGCCCCCATTTCATGACGGTGATCGGCACCAAAAAACACTCCTTCCGGCGCACTGTCGGTGTGGGGGGGGCGCCCGCCCCCGCCCCCCCCCGGGGCGGGCTACCTGGCCCGCACCTCCAGCAGGGCCCCCTTGGGCTGCAGCGTGATCCCGATGCGGGCCGTGCTGTCCGTCCCCTCGGTCGGCACCAGCCGCCACTTCTGCACCACCGTGCCGAGGATCAGGGACAGTTCGGCCATGCTGAAGTGGTCCCCGGGGCACTTGCGGTTGCCGACGCTGAACGGGGCGTGTGCGGCGGGTGAGACGTCGGCGGCCCGCTCGGGCAGCCACCGGTCCGGGTCGAAGGCCAGGGCGTCACGGAACGCGCGCGGATCGCGCTGCATGGCGAGCGGGCTGTAGAGGATGTCCGTCCCGGCCGGAATGCGATACCCGCCGAGTGTCGTGTCGACGGACGCGAGCCGTGTCAGAATCCAGACCGCGGGGCGTATCCGCATCGACTCGGTGATGAGATTCCGCATATATGCGAGTTCTCCCAGATCACCGAAAGCGACCGGGCGGCGCCCGCCCGTCACGGATTCAACTTCCTGGCTCAGCCGGTTTTCGTGCTCGGGGTGTTCGGCGAGGAGCTGAAAGACCCATGTCAGGGTCTTCGCCACATTTTCGGCACCGGCCACGACGAGAGACACGACCTGGTCGTGCACCTCCTGTTCGTTGACGGCTTCACCATTTTCGTCGCGGTCGTCGAGCAATGCCGCGAGGAGGTCGTCGGGATTGCCGCCCGAAGCCGCCTCCGCCCTGCGCTCGGCGATGATCTCGTCGACCATGCGATGCAGATCGGCCAACGCGTTCTCGAATCGGCGATTGGCCGGAAGCGGCAGCCGGTACAGCGGGCCGAGGGAGAGGATCATCCGCCGGTACAGGCCCTCGAAGACGGTGTGCAGCGCCGTGGAGAGCCGGTCGGCGCGCTCGTCGATCGAGTCCACCTGGAGCACCGAACGGGCCACGATCCGGGTCGCCGTGCGGAAGACCTCGGCGGCGATGTCGACGGTCTGCCCGTCGCTCCACCGGTCCGCCATGCGGCGCGCCTCGTCCTCCATGACGGCGGCGTACTCGTGGATCTTGTCCATCCGGAACGCGGGCTGGATGGCCCGCCGCTGACGCCGGTGCAGCGCCCCGTTGCTGGTCGCCACGCCCTTGCCGAGCAGGACGCCCATGGTGTCCCACAGGGGGCCGCCGACCGCGAAGTCGGGACTCTTGAGGAGCGTGGCGACGAGTTCCGGATCGCACACCGCGTAGGCCGTGCGCGGGCCGAGCCGCAGCCGCACCACGTCTCCGCCGTCGCGCAGCCCGGTGAGGAAGCCGAGCGGGTCGCGCAGCAGGCTCCCGGCGTGTCCGAGCACCGGGACGGCGCCGGGCGCGAGCGGCGGGACGCCGGACTCGGCCTCGCCGGCCGTCCGGTCCCGCAGGGTCGAATCGACGGTCATGCGCATTCACCCACCTGATCGGGCTGTTCGTCGCTTATGTAGGGCGGGGTGGACCTGTCGTCCCAGCTGTCCACCGCATATCGCCCTGATTCGTGGTGGAACCAGTACACGGAACTGAACCAGTTCCGCATGTTTCCCACGCACGCCCTTATGGCGTCCGCGAGTTCTTTTCCGTGTTGCCCCACCTGTTCCGCGGACGCCGCCATCTGTTCGACTTCTTTTTCCGCCTCAAGGAAATCGTCGATGGTTCCCTGCACCCTTCGGCGGACTTCCACGACGGCTTCCTGAAGGGAAAGTCCCTGGTGTTTGATGAGACTTATCCCGAGGTTGTGGAGCTCTTCTCCCGCGAGTTCCTTGGGGAGCGAGCAGAGGTCGTTGTACCACGCGGCGAAATCCTGGCAGGCAAGTGCCGCACGCGTAAACGCTTCGTTCTTCCTCACCCACGCGGGCAGTTCGTACTGCGCCGAGGGCTCCAGGAGGTCGAGCCAGATCCAGTGCGCGAACGTGTTCCTGCGCAGGGCGATGTACTCGTCCACGGTCGGCACCGTGCCGGTCATCCGGTTGTGGAACTCCTGGTCGTACGCGTCGATCACCACGTGGAAGTGGCGGGCGAAGCGGGCGTTCCAGCTCCTGCTCAGGGAGCCGTAGAGCCGGTTCACGCTCTCCGCGAAGCCCGCGACCAGCGGGTCCTTGTGGTCCAGGTGGAGCTCCGGGGCCTCGGTGGCCGCGTGCAGCTGGACGGCGAGCCGCCGCCAGCTCGCCGTCCTCCCGTGGATCACGTCGCGGTCGTGCCGGTCGTCCCAGACGAAGAACCACGCGCTGTAGTCGCAGATCGCCGACAGCACGTCGTCGGGGGCCCCGATGTAGTAGCCCGCCATCAGGTCCGTGTAGCACAGGCCATCGGCATATTTCTCCACCTTGTCGGCGGGCATCAGACGTTTTTCCAGCAGCCAGGAGCGGGTCTTCTCCTGAAGCTTGGGCCAATACGGGTGCAGGTTGCGAGGAAACGCATCCTCGATCGCCGGCAGCGCCAGCGCCGGTGGGACCACGGTCTCCGGATAAGCAGCCACGAACAAACCCCTCTCTGCCGCCTGTTGGCGTACGCCCCCAGCAGTGCCGGGCGCGCGCCGTTGCGTATCCCCGCGCTTTCTATTCAGCACTACAACTGACCGTTCTGGGAACGGATTTGCTCCCCTCACTACCCCCCGCCGCCGGAATCGTCCCCTTACATGACCGAATCTGTGGCATGAACGGCTGGTCCTGTTCGCACACACAGCCGTACGCGACCGGTTCGCGGGCACAACAGAGCGGGGGCGGGGGGGGGCGGGTGAGCCCCCCGCCCCCCCCCGCGCGCACCCCCCCCGCCGCCGGGCCGGCGGGGCGGGGTCGGGGGGGGGGGCGCGCGGGGGGCGCGG
>NZ_JBHYTK010000004.1:20195-27109 GCF_042749255.1 Streptomyces sp. NPDC059524
GTGCCGAATCGCGCGTTAGACTGACCCCCCCACCCCCTCCCCCCCCCCGCGCCGCCCCCACACCCGCCCCGCCGCGCCGTCAATCAACCCCCCCCCCCCCCCCCCCTCGACGCTCAACCGGCCCCTCGGGACCAGGAGTTGCCGCTACTCGTTGGGCACCGTCGCGTAGCGCGGGGTGCCCTCCTCCATCTGCTTCAGGGCGTTCTTGCGCTCGCGCTTCGACAGGCGGTCGATGTACAGGTAGCCGTACAGGTGGTCCGTCTCGTGCTGGAGGCAGCGCGCGAAGTAGCCGGTGCCGCGCACGGTGATCTCGTTGCCCTTCTCGTCGCGGCCGGTGACCACCGCGTAGTCGGGGCGGGCGAGCTCCGCGTAAGCGGTCGGCACGGACAGGCAGCCCTCGTTCGAGTCGTCCAGGCGGCGGCGGTCGGCGGGGAGCTCCTGGAGGACCGGGTTGCACACGACTCCGGTGTGGCGGACGCCCTCGTCGTCGGGGCAGTCGTACACGAAGACCTTCAGGTCGACGCCGATCTGGTTCGCCGCGAGGCCGACGCCCTCGGCGGTGCGCTGGCTGGCGAACATGTCGTCGACCAGCTTCTCCAGCTCGGGGCCGAACTCGGTGACGTCCTTGCACTCCTTGTGCAGCACCGGGTTCCCGACCACCGTGATGGGCCGCGACGTGCCGCGCTCCCGGTAAGCCGCCTCGCGCGCCTCACAGTCCTCGGTGTCGATGACGAAGCCCTCGTCGTCCACGGGGAGCACGCCGGCGTGCTGCTTCTCGGTCTCCTGCTGCGCCATGACGGACGTGAGCCTTCCTGAGCTACATGAACAGTGCCCCTACAGGGTACGGGCCACCACCTCCCGCCGCGGCCCCCTGGGGGCACGCGGAGCGTGCCTTCAGGGGCGCGGGGAACTGCGCGAGCAACCACAACGAGAGCCGCGCCCGGCGACGAACCCCAAGCCCCGCGGCGCGCTTCCGCACCCGGCCCCGAGAGGCGTCAGCAGACCTCTTCGAGATCGCGCCAGTCGCGAGAGTCGGGGCTGTCCGCGACCCACCCGTCCAGCAACCCCCGTACCAGCGACGCCGGCGCAGCCACACCGCACTCCCGCTCCGGCACCCACAACTGCCCGTCCGTCCGGTGCCCCAGCGGCCCGGGATGCCCCGGCTCACTGTGATCGTGCGGGTCGAGATGCGTCCCGTCCCCCTCGTCGGAGGGCATCCGCGACTCGGAGCACGTCCGGCACAGCAGCCGCACCGAGGACGACCAGTCCTCCGCCGCGAACCCGGCGTCCGCCGCGAGCCGCTCCAGCGCGTCCCGGTCCGCCTCGGTCGCCGCCTCCAGCAGCACGACCCACGTCGGTACCGGCGACGGCGCCCAGAGCTCGATCTCGTCGAACACGGGGTACGAGTGCCCCGTGGCCGTGGTCCGCTCCCCGTGCGGGACACCGTCGTGCAGCACGACCTCGCCCCAGCGCCGCCCCGAGGACGGCAGCGGAATGGACAGCACCTCGATGCGCGCGGGGTCGAGCCTGCGCCCCCACACCACCTCGGCCTCACCCTCCGGGGAGAGCCGTACCGCCGCACTGCCGAGGTCCATGCCCGTCGGCTCACCGGCCGCGGCCGCCCCGCCCGGCACCTTCAGCCCGTACGCCTGCCAGGCCCGCCGCGCCAGCGGCCAGTCCTGCAGAGCGGTGGCGGCGATGCCCACGTTCCACCAGTCCGGCGCGCCCGTCTCCCGTTCGAGCAGCGCGACGGCCCGCAGACCCGCGCTGCGCGCCTGCTCCCAGTCGTGCCGGAACTTGTGGAGCAGCGCCAGGTTGAACCAGGACTCCGAGAGCCACGGCTCCAGGTCGGCGGCACGGGTGAGCAGCGCCCCCGCGTCCTCGTACCGGCCGTCGCCGATCAGCGTGAACGCGCGGTCCGTGGCCTGTCGCCACGAGGCCGATGGCCGGTGCCGTCCCTTGCCGAAGATCCTCACGATTCCCGCCTGCAGACTCTCGAGGCCTGTGCCCCCGGACACACCCTGTTCTTCGGGCTCATTCGCATCCAACCACGTACGGTCGGACGCCCGCTCATTACCCATGGGTCACCCGGCCGAACCCAGGATCGGTCCGGGCCGCGAAACCACTCTGGCCAGGGCTTCCACGACTTCCGACTGATAATCGCGGCCGGTGCCGAGACGAAGCCGCTCCAGGGCCTTCAGCGGCCCCTGGGGACCCTCTTCCCTGGCCATCTCGTCGTACGCGTTCGCAGCGCGCACGATCCGCGCGGCGACCGGCTGCTCACGGTACGGGTCGGCCTGCCGCTCCACCACCACGGCGACCCGGGCGTCCACCCCGGTCTGCCGGACGACGGCCCCGCCGAGCAGGGCGATGCTGCGCTGCCGGTCGGCGGGGAGCGCGGCGGTGGCCCCGTCGGTGACGGGGTCGAGCAGCGAGAGCTGGCCGATGTCGTGCATGAGGGCGGCGTACTCCAGGACGGTCAGTTCGGGCTCGGAGAGGCCGAGGTCGCGCCCCACGGCCCGGCTCAGCGCGGCGACCCGGTGCGCGTGCCCGTGCGGGGTGTACCCGGCGATCTCGGTGGCGCGGGCCAGTGAGGCGATGGTCTGCCGGTACGTGGCCCGGACCGAGGCGTAGCGGCGGAAGGCCAGCTGGGTCAGGAGCAGCGGCAGGCTGATCACCGGCAGCGCCCACAGTCCGGCCACGGCGACGGCGAGCGCGGTGACTGCGCCGGTCGCGCAGACGGCCGAGCCGATGCCCGGCACGGCCCGCAGCTCGTCGCGCAGCAGCGGCCCGAACGGCCATCCGGTGCGGGCCCGCGCGAGAACCGCGGCGAGCACGGCGTCGCACAGCGCGGTGAGCGCGAGGAGCCCGACGACGACCAGGGCGTACCCGGGTCCGTTCCCCACCCATTCGGCGAGCCGGCCCTGGTTGTAGAGCGGCTGGAAGCAGACGGCGGCGAAGGCGACGGTCAGGACGCGTCGGGCCATGTGGTCCGGGCCGGGGCCGGTGCCGCGCGCGATGTGCGGGACGCAACCGACGAGGGCGCCGGCGACGGTGACGGCGACGACCTGGAGGGCCCCGTGCCCGGTCGGTTCCCCGGCGACCTCGCCCAGCAGGGCGTAGGCGAGGGCACCGGCGGTGCCGAGCGGCGCGGGCTCGCGGTCGTCGCCGCGGCCCCAGCGGGCGAGTTCGCCGACCGCGACGAGGAGGCCGAAGGCGAGGGCGATGCCGCGGTCCACGACGCCGTGCCGGGCGGTGAGGACCAGGGCGAGCACGACGATGGTCACGGCGACGGCGTGCACGCCGAGGACGAGCGGGGAGCGGCGTCCGGGCGTTTCCGCGCGCGGTGCCGGTCCGAGCGGCGCGCGGTCGCTCACCGGGAGGCCGGCCCGGGCACGGGGAGGTCCGTGCCGCGCGGGGCGGGCAGGGCGGTCTCGTCGGCGGTGACGACGGGGTGCCAGCCGTCGCGGCCGAGCACACGGGTGAGCGCGCCGACCATGACGGGGTCGAACTGCGATCCGGCGCAGCGGTCCAGCTCCGCGAGCGCGACGTCGACGGGCCGCGCCCGGGAGTACGTACGGGTGGAGGTCATGGCGTCGAAGGCGTCGGCGACCGCGACGACGCGGGCGAACTCAGGGATCTGCGCGCCGGCGAGCCCGTACGGGTAGCCGCTGCCGTCGAGCCGCTCGTGGTGGTGCAGGATCGCGGCGCGGGCCTCGCCGAGGAAGCCGATGCCGCGCACCATCTCGTGCCCGTACTCGGGGTGCAGCTCGATGACCTTGCGTTCCTCGGGGGTGAGCGGGCCGTCCTTGCGCAGCAGCCGGGTCGGGACGCCGAGCTTGCCCACGTCGTGCAGGATCCCGGCGAAGCGCAGCACCTCGACGCGCTCCTCGGCCATGCCGAGCTCGCGGGCGATCATCATCGAGGCCTGCCCGACGCGCTCGCTGTGCCCGCGCGTGTAGCCGTCCTTGATGTCGACGGCCTGGACGAGCGCCCTGATGGTGGCCTGGTGGGCGGCGCGCTCGCGCTGGTACTGGGCGAAGACCCAGCAGGAGATGTACATGGGCAGCAGGACGAGCAGCGAGGCGAGCGGCCCGTACGCGCCGGCCCACAGGACGGCCATCATCATCCCGGCGAGTCCGTGCACGACGACGGGGGCGAGGGTGCGTCCGAACAGGCCGCGCCAGGCCGAGCGCAGCGGGACCCGCTCGGCGGTGGCGAGGATGGCGCCGTCGAGGAGGGTGAGCGCGGCGCAGAAGACGAGCGCGCCCGCACCGCAGGGCACGAGCGCGTACGGGAAGCGGGGCGCGGAGACCGCGGCGGCGCCGCCGAGCAGCGCGAAGGCCTGTGCGGCGGCCCAGCAGGCGAGCGCGAGCCGGGCGGCGCGCCAGGTCCGGCGCAGCGCTCTGGGCCGCTGCTCCACCCGGCCGAGCAGCGCGCCGGGCACGGCGACGAGCGCGGCGGCGGCCGGAGGAAGCAGAAACGCTCCTGCAAGCAGCACGGGGAAGAAGGTGCCCATGTCCTGGGGCGCCCGCCGCCCGACGATCCGCAACCGCCCCGCGTGCTCGCAGACCGCGTAGACGGCGGCGAGCAGGACGACCGAGGGCCAGGGGGTGCGAGGGGAGAGCGCGGGCGCGGCGCAGAAGAGGCCCGCACCCACGGCGAGCAGCACCGAGGCGCAGGCCACCGGCGGAACCGACCGCATCCCCCAACTCCCTCCCCGTGGCGTTCAGTTCACGGAGAATAGGCCGCACGCCGCTCCACCGGGGCGGCATCGGGGGGAATACCGGGGCACACGGCCCCGGATTAACACGATCGGGTGAGGCGGGTGACGCGTGAGGCTGACGCGGGAGCTCAACTCCCGCGCGCGGCGCGGCACTTCCCGCCCTTCCCGCCCGGAGGGGGCGGGGTCAGGCCAGCGAGTTCCCGAAGCCGTCCTCCGGGGTGGCGTCACCGGAGCGGATCAGCTCGATCCGGCCCATGACCTTGGCCCGCAGGTCGCTCGGCACGTCGTCGTGCCCGCAGCACCGCTTCACCAGCTTCTTCACGGCCTGCTCGAGGCCGTACTTCTCCAGACACGGGGAGCACTCCTCGAAGTGCACCTCGAACTTGGTGCAGTCCGGATCCGGCATCTCATGGTCGAGGTACTCGTAGAGATGATCGAGAACTTCACTGCAGTCCGTCTCGTGCGGCTCTCCGCAGCTCATGAGCCCGAACCTTTCACTTCGTTCGACTCTCCGGCGCCGGCCGGGACGAGCCCGCGGTCACGGGCGTAGTCCTCGAGCATGCCGCGCAGCTGGCGACGGCCCCGGTGGAGCCGGGACATCACCGTCCCGATGGGTGTCCCCATGATGTCCGCGATCTCCTTGTACGCAAAGCCCTCTACGTCCGCGAGATACACGGCGATGCGGAATTCCTCGGGGATCGCCTGGAGCGCCTGCTTCACGTCCGAGTCGGGCAGGTGGTCGAGCGCCTGCGACTCGGCGGAGCGCAGACCGGTCGACATGTGCGACTCGGCCCGGGCCAGCTGCCAGTCCTCGATCTCCTCGGCGGCGCTGCGCTGGGGCTCGCGCTGCTTCTTCCGGTACGAGTTGATGAAGGTGTTCGTGAGGATCCGGTACAGCCACGCCTTGAGGTTCGTGCCCTCGCGGAACTGGTGGAACGACGCATACGCCTTCGCGTACGTCTCCTGGACCAGGTCCTCCGCGTCTGCGGGGTTGCGCGTCATGCGCAGCGCAGCGGAGTACATCTGGTCGAGGAATTCCAGCGCGTCCCGCTCGAAGCGCGCGCTGCGCTCGGCAGCGGTCTCCGCGGGCCCGGGCTGCTCCGCCTGGCCGTTTTCGGTCCCTGCGTCGGTCCCTGCGACCGGACCCACCTCCTCCGACGACGTCGCGAGACCGGGAGTGGTCCCACTCGAATCGGAGGATAGACGACGATCCGGTCCGCCCGCCGCCCGAATAGGCACGGTCCGGGCCGCGTGCAGGACGGTCCACTCCAGGTCAGGAGTGGTGCTGCGGCTCGGGCAGATGGTCGAACCCATGCGGCGGACTTCCTCTCGTACGAACTGTTCACCGATGTTCCGCACAACAGCGGTCCCGGCCGCAACATTCCCGTCCGCTAGCGGAGTGACCGAGTCCACGTGACGACGGCCCCGGTGATCGTCTCCAGCGCCTCCTCCTGGCTCGTGGGGGCGCGCTTCGGCACGGCGAACCCGTGGTCGCCGTACGGCACTTCGACGATCTCGAACGCGTCCGGGTCCGGGAACTCGGCGGGCTTGCCGAAGGGGTCGTTGCCGCCCTGGACGACGAGGGTGGGGACACCGGCGCCGAGCAGTTCGTCGGCGCGGGACTTCTCCGGCTTGCCCGGCGGGTGCAGCGGGAAGCTCAGCGCGAGGACGGCGGCGGCGCCCAGCTCCTTCGCCGTGCGGCAGGCGACGCGGGCACCGGCGCTTCTGCCTCCGGCGATCACGGGGAGGCCGGGCTTGCGAAGTGCGGGCCACAGGCCGCGCCAGCCCGTGTCCAGGGTCTTGGGCGCGGGGGCCAGCTTCTTGCCGGCCACGCGCCAGGGCTGCTCCACGAGGGCGACGGTCACGCCGTGGGCCGGCAGGGTGCGGGCGAGGGCCTGCAGATCCCTCGCCTCGATGCCGCCGCCCGCGCCGTGACTGACGGCGAGGATCCGCTGCGCGGTGCGGGCGAGGTACCAGGTGACGCGGGCGTCGCCTGTCTCGGTGGGCACGATCTCAGTACGGGTCACCTGGTCATGGTGCCCTGACCTTGACCCCCGCTTCGTCTGCCGCCCCGGTGGGGCTTCTCGCGCCCCGCGGCGGAGCCGCAAAACGACACAGCCCCGCGCCCCTGAGATGCATGCGCTTCGCGCCGCATCTCCCCGATGAAAGGCGCCGGGCGCCTTTCATC
>NZ_JBHYTK010000004.1:27119-36957 GCF_042749255.1 Streptomyces sp. NPDC059524
CCCCATTACCGGGGGGGTGGGCGCGGCCACCCCCAATGCCTTCCAGGGGCGCGGGGAACTGCGCGACCAGCCCCCACCGACCCGCACCCGCCGAACAACCGCACCCGGCAGACGAGAAGGCGCGCCCCCGCCTCAGAACAGCGTGCCGACTTCCGGCCCGTCCAGCTCCTTCAGAAGCTCGGGCCCGTTGTTGCGGACGTTGCTGACGGCCGTCGCGACCGGGTACGCGCGCATGAGCCCCTCCGGCGGCGGAGCCAACAGCCCCTGCAACTCCCCCGGATCGGCCCGCGCCGGATCCAGCCACGCATCCCACCGGTCAGGCGTCAGCATCAACGGCATCCGGGGATGGATCTCGGCGAGCGAACGCGGCCCCTCCTCCGGCGCGACCCCCAGCGGAGCGACCTCCGCCTCGGTGGTGATCACCGAGCACGTCACCCACCAGGCCGCCGGATGCGCGTCCGGCAGCGTCCGGTCCCGCCAGAACTCGTACAGCCCGGCCATGGCGAAGACCGACCCGTCGGCCGGCGTCACGAAGTACGGCTGCTTGCGCGCCCGCTTCTTCTTGCCCTCGACCTCCAGGTCGCGCTCGGCGGCCCCGGTCACCCACTCGTAATAGCCGTCGGCGGGCACGATGCAGCGCCGCGCGGCGAAGGCCTGCTTGAAGGACGGCTTCTCGTGCAGCGTCTCCGCGCGGGCGTTGATCATGCGGGCGGCACCCTCGGGCGTCCGGGCCCAGGACGGCACGAGCCCCCACTTCAGCTTGCGCAGCTGGCGAACCGGCCGGCGGTCCGCGGCGTCTTTCAGAGGACGGTCGAGCACCACGTAGACCTCCTTGGTGGGGGCCACGTTGTAGTCGGGCTCGAGAGCCTCCTCCGGCTCCCACCGCTCGATCTCAAAGACTTCTGCGAGATCCTCGGGCCCACGACTGGATGCATACCGTCCGCACATACGTGCCACAGTGCCAGAACGCCGCAGACGAACGGGAGCCGCACCGAACATGGACGCCAGCCTCTGGGACCGGATCACCGGGACCCAGTCCGACCCGCAGGAGTGGGTGGTGATCGCCGCCGGCGTCCTCGCGCTCGTCGCGATCGTCCCGCACGCCGTGTGGCGCCTGTCGCGCAACGCGATCACGATCGCCCACGAGGGCGGCCACGGACTGGTCGCGCTCCTGATGGGCCGCCGCCTCGACGGCATCCGGCTGCACTCGGACACCAGCGGCCTCACGGTCAGCCGGGGCAAGCCGACCGGCCTCGGCATGGTCCTGACGGCGGCCGCGGGCTACACGGCCCCGCCGCTGCTCGGCCTGGGCGGCGCCGCGCTGCTCGGCGAGGGCCACATCACGCTGCTGCTCTGGCTGGCGACGGCCCTGCTGATCGTGATGCTGGTGATGATCAGGAACGCGTACGGGGTGCTCACGGTGGTGGTCACCGGCGGCACGTTCCTGCTGGTGTCCTGGCTGGCGGGCCCGCAGGTGCAGGCGGCGTTCGCGTACGTGGTGGTGTGGTTCCTGCTGCTCGGCGGGGTGCGCCCGGCGTTCGAGCTGCAGTCCAAGCGGCGCCGCGGCGGGGCCGGGGACTCGGACGCGGACCAGCTGGCGCGGCTCACGCACGTGCCGGCGGCGATGTGGTTCTTCTTCTTCCACGCGGTGTCGCTGTGCTCGCTGCTCGGCGGCGGGCGCTGGCTGCTCGGCCTGTGAACAGGTGGGTCCACGCGGGCCCACTAAAGTAAAGGGCATGACGTCGAACCCCGCGCACACCGCCCTGTGGCCCGCCCCTCTCGCGAGCGGAGCCGTCGACGCGACGGTCCAGGTGCCGGGGTCCAAATCCGTCACCAACCGGGCGCTGGTGCTGGCCGCGCTCGCCGCCGAGCCGGGCTGGCTGCGCCGCCCGCTGCGCTCGCGCGACACCGTGCTGATGGCGGGCGCCCTGCGCGCCATGGGCGTCGGCATCGAGGAGGGCGTAGGCCCGGACGGTTCCGGTGAGGCCTGGCGGGTCATCCCCGGCCGCCTCCACGGCCCGGCCACGGTCGACGTGGGCAACGCGGGCACGGTCATGCGCTTCCTGCCCCCGGTCGCCACGCTCGCCGACGGGCCGATCCGCTTCGACGGCGACCCCCGTTCGTACGAGCGCCCGCTGCACGGCGTGATCGACGCGCTGCGCGCCCTCGGCGCCCGGATCGAGGACGAGGGCCGCGGTGCGCTGCCGCTCACCGTGCAGGGCGGCGGGGCGCTCGACGGCGGCACGGTCGAGATCGACGCGTCGTCGTCCTCCCAGTTCGTCTCCGCGCTGCTCCTCTCGGCCCCGCGCTTCAACCAGGGGGTGGAGGTCCGGCACACCGGCTCGACGCTGCCCTCGATGCCGCACATCCGGATGACGGTCGACATGCTGCGCGCGGTCGGCGCCCAGGTCGACACCCCGGAGTCGGGCGGCGAGGCGAACGTGTGGCGGGTCACGCCGGGCGCCCTGCTCGGCCGGGACATCACGATCGAGCCGGACCTGTCGAACGCGCAGCCGTTCCTGGCGGCCGCCCTGATCACCGGCGGCAAGGTCACGATCCCCGACTGGCCGGCGCACACGACGCAGCCCGGCGACGCGCTGCGCGACATCTTCACGCAGATGGGCGGCTCCTGCGAACTGACCGCGCGGGGCCTGGAGTTCACCGGCTCGGGCAAGATCCACGGCATCGACGTGGACCTGGGCGAGGTCGGCGAGCTGACCCCGGGCATCGCGGCGGTCGCCGCGCTGGCCGACGGCCCGTCCACACTGCGCGGCGTCGCGCACCTGCGCCTGCACGAGACGGACCGCCTGGCCGCGCTCACCAAGGAGATCAACGAGCTGGGCGGTGACGTCACCGAGACCGCCGACGGCTTGCACATCCGCCCGCGCCGGCTGCACGGCGGCGTCTTCCACACGTACGACGACCACCGCATGGCGACGGCGGGCGCGATCATCGGCCTGGCCGTGGAAGGGGTGCAGATCGAGAACGTGGCGACGACCGCGAAGACGCTGCCCGACTTCCCCGACATGTGGACCGCCATGCTCGGGTCGGACGGCCTCGGGGCGTAGGGAACACCGCGATGCGCCGCTACGGCAAGCACACCGACGAGGACGACATCCGCCAGCGCCCCAACCGCAAGGGGAACCGGCCGCGGACGAACATCCGGCCCAAGCACGAGGACGCGGCCGAGGGCATGGTCCTCACCGTGGACCGGGGGCGGCTCACCGTCCTCATCGACGACACCCCCGTGACCGCGATGAAGGCCCGTGAGCTGGGCCGCAAGGCCGCGGTCGTCGGGGACCGGGTCGCGGTCGTCGGTGATCTGTCCGGCAAGAAGGACACGCTCGCGCGCATCGTGCGCATCGAGAAGCGCACCTCGGTGCTGCGCCGCACCGCGGACGACGACGACCCGTACGAGCGCGTCGTCGTGGCCAACGCGGACCAGCTCGCCATTGTCACCGCGCTCGCCGACCCCGAGCCGCGCCCGCGCATGATCGACCGCTGTCTCGTGGCGGCGTACGACGGCGGCCTCTCGCCGCTGCTCGTCCTGACCAAGTCCGACCTGGCCCCGCCGGACAAGCTGCTCGACCTGTACGGCGACCTCGACATCCCGTACGTGGTGACGAGCCGCGCCGAGCTGGAGGACGGGACGGCCGTGGCGCGGGTGCGCGAGCAGCTCGACGGGAAGGTGACGGCGTTCGTCGGGCACTCCGGCGTGGGCAAGACGACGCTGGTCAACGCGCTGGTGCCGGACGACCGGCGGCGTACGACGGGTCATGTCAACGCGGTCACGGGCCGCGGCCGGCACACGACGACCTCGGCGCTCGCGCTGCCGCTGTCGGGCGACGCGGGCTGGGTGGTCGACACTCCGGGCGTGCGGTCGTTCGGCCTGCACCATGTGGATCCCTCGCGCGTCATCCACGCCTTCCCGGATCTGGAGTCCGGCACGGAGAACTGCCCGCGCGCGTGCAGCCACGACGAGCCGGACTGCGCGCTCGACGCCTGGGTGGAGGCGGGGCACGCGGATCCCGCGCGGCTGTACTCGCTGCGCCGGCTGCTCGCGACGCGCGAGCGCCGCGAGGGCGACTGACCTCGCCGTTGTTTGCTGCCCGGCCCCACCGGTAAAGGCATAATCCCCGTACGGGATCGATCGCCGTACCGGATCAGCGGGACACGGGAGGAAGACTCACATGGCGTGGCTGCTGGTCATCGTGGCGGGGATCCTGGAGACCGGTTTCGCCGTGTGCCTCAAGCTCTCGCACGGCTTCACGCGGTTGTGGCCGACGGTCGCGTTCGCCTCGTTCGCCCTGGGCAGCTTCGGTCTGCTGACGCTCTCCCTGAAGAAGCTCGACGTGGGGCCCGCGTACGCCGTCTGGACCGGCATCGGCGCGGCGGGCACGGCGATCTACGGGATGGTCTTCCTCGGCGACGTCGTCTCCACGCTCAAGATCGTGTCCATCAGTCTCGTCATCGCGGGGGTCATCGGCCTCCAGCTCTCCGGCTCGGCGCACTGATCCTCCGCCCCGGTCGGCCTCAGGCCGCTCTGGTGCGCAGCAGGCGGGCCAGGTCCGCCTCGCCCGCCGGCGCCACCACCCATGACAGCGCGATCCGCACGGCGAGTTCGCACTCGCCGGCGGGTCTGCCGAGCAGGGCCGCGGCCCGGTCCCGTACGGCGGCCACGAGCTCGGCGGGGCCCGGCAGGGGGCCGTCGGCGCGGCGCTGCGCGGGGACCCCGGAGACGTGCGGCGCGGCGGCGAGGTCGATCGCGGGGAGCCGTTCGCTCCAGCAGCCGGTGAGCACGGCCCGCGTCAGCGGACTGCGCCGGGCCGCCTCGGAGGTCCACGCGGCGAGCGCCTCGAAGCCGCCCTCGCGCAGCGCGCGGTCGGCGCCGGTGAGGTAGAGGTCGGTCTCGCGCCGCACCAGGGCGCGGGCCAGGCCGTCCTTGCTGCCGAACTCGTTGTAGAGGGTCTGGCGCGACACCGAGGCGGCGGCCGCGACGTCCACCATCCGCACCGCCGACCAGGGCCGCCGGCCGAGCGCCGCACCGGCCGCGTCCAACAGTGATTCCCTGGCTGCGGGCATCGTCGCCTCCCCGGGGCCGCCGGGTCCGTACGGTTCGTTTCGCCAGACTTGACGGTCTTGTCCGCTCCGTCAAGGGGTTGCGCCCCATATGTCTGGTACGGACAGGGGGCGAGCGCACGTGCGGGCCGGGCGCTGTGGCCGGGGGTCCACCACGATCGATACTGTGCACTCATGCCCGACTACCTCGATGATCTGCGTCTCGCCCACGTCCTCGCCGACGTCGCCGACGCCGCGACGATGGACCGGTTCAAGGCTCTCGACCTGAAGGTGGAGACCAAGCCGGACATGACGCCGGTGAGCGAGGCCGACAAGGCCGCCGAGGAGCTGATCCGCGGCAACCTCCAGCGGGCCAGGCCGCGCGACGCGGTCCTCGGCGAGGAGTACGGCATCGAGGGCACGGGCCCGCGCCGCTGGGTGATCGACCCGATCGACGGCACCAAGAACTACGTGCGCGGCGTCCCGGTCTGGGCGACGCTGATCTCCCTCATGGAGGCCGGCGAGGGCGGCTACCAGCCGGTCGTCGGCGTCGTGTCGGCTCCCGCGCTCGGGCGCCGCTGGTGGGCGGCGAAGGGCGCGGGCGCGTACACGGGCCGCAGCCTGACCTCGGCGTCCCGGCTGCACGTGTCGAAGGTGGGCCGTATGGCCGACGCCTCGTTCGCGTACTCCTCGCTGTCGGGCTGGGAGGAGCAGGGCCGGCTCAACGGGTTCCTGGACCTGACCCGCACGGTGTGGCGCACGCGCGGCTACGGCGACTTCTGGCCGTACATGATGGTCGCCGAGGGTTCGGTGGACCTGTGCGCGGAGCCGGAGCTCTCCCTGTGGGACATGGCGGCGAACGCGATCATCGTGACCGAGGCGGGCGGCTCGTTCACCGGCCTCGACGGCCGTCCGGGCCCGCACAGCGGCAACGCGGCGGCGTCGAACGGACTGCTCCACGACGAGATGCTCAGCTACCTGCACTGAGCCGGTCCCGCTCCCCGCGCGCCGCAAGTCGCTTCCCGCGCCCCCTTGTTGACTCCCCCTTTACCTGCCACATTGAGAGTCCCCCCACTTGTGAACTTGTGAATCGCTTCTCTTTGCCGCTCCGGTCACCGCCGGCAGCGGCAGGGCGGTGCCACAGGTGGCTCACACAGGAAGGCGGCTCTCTTCATGCTCGTCCGTGACGCCATGAGCACGATGGTCCTCACCATCGGCCCCACTCACACCCTGCGCCAGGCGGCCCGGCTGATGTCCGCGCGCCGCGTCGGCGCCGCCGTGGTCCTCGACCCCGACGGCTGCGGCATCGGCATCCTCACCGAGCGCGACGTCCTCAACTCCCTCGGCCTCGACCAGAATCCCGATCACGAGACCGCGGGCACCCACACCACCACCGACGTCGTCTTCGCCACCCCGGCGTGGACCCTGGAGGACGCCGCCCAGGCGATGGCGCACGGCGGCTTCCGGCATCTGATCGTGCTCGACGGGCGCGAGCCGGTCGGCATCGTCTCCGTCCGCGACATCATCCGCGCCTGGGCCCCGGCCCGGCGCCTGGCTCACGACCTCGCCTGACGCCGTACGCCCCTGCGCGACGGCACTACGGCCCGACAGCACGCACGACAAAGAGGGCCGGCTCCCCGTGGGGAACCGGCCCTCCCGTCTCTCGGCGGGCGCCCGGGGGTTCAGCCGCGAAGGGCCATGACCGCGGCCTTCACCGGGCGCCTGCCGAAGCGTTCACCCCCGTGGGGGCGGCGGCACGGAGGCGGCGATCAGACCTCGAACCGGTCCAGGTCCATGACCTTGGTCCAGGCCGCGGCGAAGTCCTTCACGAACTTCTCCTTGGCGTCGTCGCTCGCGTAGACCTCGGCGACGGCACGCAGCTCCGAGTTGGAACCGAAGACCAGGTCGGCGCGGGTGCCGGTCCACTTGACCGCACCGGAGGCGTCGCGGCCCTCGAACTCGTCCTGCGCCTCGGACGTGGACTTCCACTGGGTGTCGAGGTCGAGCAGGTTGACGAAGAAGTCGTTCGTCAGCGTGCCCGGGCGCTCCGTGAGGACGCCGTGCTTCGACTGGCCGTGGTTGGTCCCCAGGACGCGCAGGCCGCCGACGAGGACGGTCAGCTCGGGGGCGCTCAGGGTGAGCAGGTTCGCCTTGTCGAGCAGCAGGAACTCGGCGGGCAGGCGGTTGCCCTTGCCCACGTAGTTGCGGAAGCCGTCGGCGGAGGGCTCGAGCGCGGAGAAGGACTCCACGTCCGTCTGCTCCTGCGTCGCGTCGACACGGCCCGGCGTGAAGCCGACCTCGACCTCGACGCCGCCGTCCTTGGCCGCCTTCTCGACGGCCGCGGTGCCCGCGAGCACGATCAGGTCGGCCAGGGAGACCTGCTTGCCGCCCTTGGCGTTGAACGCCTGCTGGATGCCCTCGAGCTTGCTGAGGACCTGGGACAGCTCGTCCGGGTTGTTGACCTCCCAGTTGCGCTGCGGCTCCAGGCGGATACGGGCGCCGTTGGCACCGCCGCGCTTGTCGCTGCCGCGGAAGGAGGACGCCGAGGCCCAGGCGGTGGAGACCAGCTGCGCGACCGAGAGGCCGGAGCCGAGCACGTCCTCCTTGAGCGCGGCGATCTCGGCGGCGCCGAGCAGCTCGCCCTCGCGCGCCGGGAGCGGGTCCTGCCACAGCAGCACCTCGGAGGGGACCTCCGGGCCCAGGTAGCGGACGACCGGGCCCATGTCACGGTGCGTCAGCTTGTACCAGGCGCGGGCGAAGGCGTCCGCGAACTCCTCCGGGTTCTCGTAGAAGCGGCGCGAGATCGGCCCGTAGATCGGGTCGAAGCGCAGCGAGAGGTCCGTGGTGAGCATCGTCGGGAGGTGCTTCTTCGACGGGTCGAAGGCGTCCGGGACGGTCGCCTCGGCGTCCTTGGCCACCCACTGGTTGGCACCGGCCGGGCTCTGGGTGAGCTCGTACTCGTACTCGAAGAGGTTCTTGAAGAACCCGTTGCTCCACTGGGTCGGGGTGGTGGTCCAGGTGACCTCCAGGCCGGACGTGATCGCGTCCTTGCCGACACCCGTGCCGTAGCTGCTCTTCCAGCCGAGGCCCAGCTGCTCCATGGGAGCGGCCTCGGGGTCGGCGGCCACCGCGTCGGCCGGGCCGGCGCCGTGGGTCTTGCCGAAGGTGTGACCACCGGCGATCAGGGCGACGGTCTCCTCGTCGTTCATCGCCATACGGCGGAACGTCTCGCGGATGTCGCGGGCGGCGGCGATCGGGTCCGGGTTCCCGTTCGGCCCCTCGGGGTTCACGTAGATGAGACCCATCTGGACCGCGGCGAGCGGGTTCTCCAGCTCACGGTCGCCCGTGTAGCGCTCGTCGCCGAGCCACTCGGTCTCGGGGCCCCAGTAGACGTCCTCGTCCGGCTCCCACTCGTCCACGCGGCCGCCGGCGAAGCCGAAGGTCTTGAAGCCCATCGTCTCCAGCGCCACGTTGCCCGTGAGGATCATGAGGTCGGCCCACGAGATGGACTTGCCGTACTTCTTCTTGACCGGCCACAGCAGACGGCGGGCCTTGTCCAGGGACGCGTTGTCCGGCCAGCTGTTCAGGGGCGCGAAGCGCTGCTGACCGGCACCGGCGCCGCCGCGGCCGTCGCTGATGCGGTACGTGCCGGCGCTGTGCCAGGCCATACGGATCATCAGCGGGCCGTAGTTGCCGAAGTCGGCCGGCCACCAGTCCTGGGAGGTGGTGAGCACCTCGGCGATGTCCCGCTTGACGGCCGGGAGGTCGAGGGCCTTGAAGGCCTCCGCGTAGTCGAAGTCCTCACCCAGCGGGTTCGCCACCGCGGGGTTCTTCGCGAGGATCTTCAGATTGAGCCGCTCCGGCCACCACTGGCGGTTTCCGCCGCCCTGGGTCGGGTGGGCCGCTCGCCCGTGCGCAACGGGGCAACCACCCGTGCCCTCCGCTTTCGGGTCGGTGACGATCGCTTCATGGTTCTCGGACATTGCGGGCCCTTCCGGAGTTGTCCTGTCGCTTGGCCTGAGCCGAGCTTGATCCTACAATGGACAATGTCTAAGTCAAGCAATACTCCAAGGTTACGCCCGTTCGGGACCTGGTCCCCCGACTGTTAGGCTGGTCTACATGAGTGACCTGTTGGAACGACTGCGCGGACGCGGCTGGCGGATGACCGCGCAGCGGCGCGTCGTGGCCGAGGTCCTCGACGGGGATCACGTGCACCTGACCGCCGACGAGGTGCACTCGCGCGCCGTCGCCAAGCTGCCCGAGATCTCGCGTGCCACGGTCTATAACACCCTGGGTGAGATGGTTTCGCTCGGCGAGGTCATCGAGGTCGCCACGGACAAGCGCGCGAAGCGCTACGACCCGAACGCGCACCGCCCGCATCAGCACCTGGTCTGCGCCCAGTGCGGCCAGATCCGCGACGTCCACCCCAGCGGGAACCCGCTGACCGACCTCCCCGACTCGGAGCGCTTCGGCTTCACGATCTCGGACGTGGAGGTCACATACAGGGGCCTGTGCCCGTCCTGCGCGACGGCGTAACGCAACCCGCCACAGACCGAAGAGGGCCCGCACCAACAGGTGCGGGCCCTTTTTGACGCCCTTCACGAGGGGCACGGGGCCGCACCCGTCAGCGACTCCACCGCGGGGCGCGACCAGCTCACCCCCTGAGGCCGCACGAAGTGCGCCTTCAGGGGCGCGGGGCTGTACCCGATCAGCGGCTCCGCCGCGGGGCGCGACCATCAGACCCCTGAGGCCGCACGAAGTGCGCCTCCAGGGGCGCGGG
>NZ_JBHYTK010000004.1:37057-59009 GCF_042749255.1 Streptomyces sp. NPDC059524
CAGGGGCGCGGGGCTGTACCCGATCAGCGGCTCCGCCGCGGGGCGCGACCATCAGACCCCTGAGGCCGCACGAAGTGCGCCTCCAGGGGCGCGGGGCTGTACCCGATCAGCGGCTCCGCCGCGGGGCGCGACCATCAGACCCCTGAGGCCGCACGAAGTGCGCCTCCAGGGGCGCGGGGAACTGCGCGACCAGCCACGACGGCGCGGCACCGGCGAGCGAACCACACCCCCAACGGCGCGACCACCCCCACCCCCAGACACGCGCCCCCACACGCACCCCCTTCCACAATCTGACACCCCGTCATATTCTCGCGGGCGCCCACCACCATCCAGCCGCACCCCCGGAGGGCCCCGTGCACCACAAACTCCGCGCCCGAGAACTGACCCGCACCTTCGGCGAGACCCACGCCCTGGGCCCCGTGGACCTCCAGCTGACCCCCGGCGAGTTCGTCTGCGTCGTGGGCCCGTCCGGCTGCGGCAAGTCCACCCTGCTCCGGATAGCCGCCGGCCTGACCCGCCCCTCGACCGGGACCCTGGAGATCAGCACCTCCAGCCCCCGTCCGGCCGCGATGATCTTCCAGGACTACGGCATCTACGACTGGAAGACCGTGCTGGCCAACGTCCGCTTCGGCCTGGACATCCAGAAGGTCCCGCGCCGCGAGGCGAACACCCGGGCCCGCGACTGGCTCGCCCGCATGGGCCTCGCCGACTTCGCGGACGCCTACCCCTCCGCCCTGTCCGGCGGCATGCGCCAGCGTGTCGCCATCGCCCGCGCCCTGGCCGTGGAGCCGGAGATCCTGCTCATGGACGAACCGTTCGCCGCGCTGGACGCCCAGCTGCGCACGATCCTCCAGGACGAACTGCTCGCCCTCACCCAGACCACCCGCACCACCACGCTGTTCATCACGCACAGCCTGGAGGAGGCGATCGTCCTCGGCGACCGCGTCCTGGTGATGTCGGCGCGGCCGGGCCGGGTGATCGCCGAGCGCCGCCCGCCGTTCGCCCGGCCGCGCACCGGCGACATCCGCAGCACCCCGGAGTTCACCGCCCTGAAGGGCGAGCTGTGGGACCTGCTGCGCGGCGAGGTGCACCAGGAGCAGCACACCGCGGCGGTGCCCGCATGACGACGACCGCCCCCGAGAAGGACACCGCCGGCCTCCTGGTCCGCGCTCCGGGCCCCCGCGAACTCCACCCGGTCCGCACCCGGCGCCGCCGCCGCGCCCTGGAACTCTCCCTCGCCGTCGCTGTACCGCTCGCCCTGGTCCTGCTCTGGCAGCTCGCGGCCGCCCAGGAGTGGATCGACGCCCGCGTCTACCCGGCCCCGTCCACGATCCTGGCCGACGGCTGGGACCGGGCAGCGGAGGGCGAACTGTGGCCCGACGTGTGGGCCACCCTCAAGCGCGTCCTCGCGGGCTACGCGATCGGCACCGTCTCCGGCTATCTCCTCGGCCTCCTCATGGGCTCGGTCGCCCTGGTCAGGGCCGCGCTCGAACCCCTCCTCGACGCCCTCTACGTGGTGCCCAAGCTGGCCCTGCTGCCGGTCTTCCTCAACATGTTCGGGCTGGGCGAGGGCCCGCAGGTCGCGCTCGTCGCGGCGACGGTCTTCTTCTTCGTCTGGATCTCGACGATGGCGGCGGTCGTCGCGGTCCCCGCCGGGCACCGGGACGCGGGCCAGGTCTTCGGCGCGTCCTCCTGGCAGATGTTCCGCCACGTCCTGCTGCCCGCGTCGCTGCCCGCCGTGCTGGTGGGCGCGCGGATCGCGGCCGGCGTCGCGGTCCTCGTCATCGTCGCCTCCGAGCAGATCGCTGCGACGAACGGCCTCGGCCACCTCATCTTCGACGCGCGCGCCCTCTTCCAGAACGACGTCATGTTCGTGGGCATCGTCTGCGTGGCCGTGCTCGGCGTCCTCTTCTCCGAACTGGTCCGCCTCGCCGGCCGCCTGCTCACCCCGTGGGCCCCGCGCGACCGCGGCCGCGGCCAGTCGTGAAGCCGCCGGCCACCCCCTGAGTCCCTTCCCGGTTACGTGTTACGTATGACGCTGTACGGAGGCTCCCCTTGCGCACGCGCTCCCTCGCACTCCCCCTGCTGCTCACCGGCGCCCTGCTGACCGGCACGGCGGCCTGCGCCAAGAACGACACCGCGTCCGGCACGGCCGCGAAACCCCGCACCATCAAGGCGGTCGCGGGCTGTGGCAAGGCCGGCTGGACCGACCCCGCCGACCGCGCCCCGGACCGTAAACCGGCCCGCTGCTCCCCCGGCTCCCCCGCCCCGGTCAAGCTCGCCAAGACCCGCAAGCTGACCATCGCGACGGGCACCCTGGCCGCCGAGTACGTCGCCCCGCTCGAAATGGCCGTCAAGAAGGGCGAGTTCGAGAAGGAGGGCCTGGACGTCACCCTGAAGGTGCTGCCGACGCCCGAGGCGCTGCCCCTGCTCGCCAAGGGCGACATCGACGCCCAGTGGGCGGCCCCGGAGGCCGCGGTCATGAACGGCATCCTCGGTGGCTTCGACATCAAGTGGGTCGCCGGGAACTTCTCCCCCGACCCCGCCTCCAAGAGCGGCCTGTGGGTGCGCCTCAAGAAGGGCGAGAGCGCCGACCACGTCACCATGGCCGGCCGCAGGCTCGGCACGATGATCGGCAAGGGCTCCGTCATCTCGTACCCGATGAACACGGCCCTGAAGAAGCACGGCGGCGGCCTCGACAAGATCCAGTTTCAGCAGCTCGGCTCGGCGGACGTGCTGACCGCGCTGCAGAACGGCGGCGTCGACTCGGCCTGGCTGCTCGACCCGGTGTGGCGCAAGATCGACGGCGACCGCCGCTTCGCGTTCCTCGGCGGCCAGCCTCTGGGCGAGCCGCTGGGCGGCCTGCTCTTCGGCCCGAACCTGCTCAAGGACGACCCCGACGCGGGCGTCGCCCTGCTGCGCGCGTACATCCGTACGGTCAACACGTACTTCCCGGGCGACTACAAGAAGGACCCCGCGTTCGTGAAGGAGCTCGCCGACCTGCTGAAGATCGACAAGGGCGTCCTGGAGTCGACCCCGTCGCTGCGCATGGACTGGGAGATCCGCTCCGGCTCGACCGACCGGCTGCAGGCCGCGTACAGGGCGGCGGGCGTCTCCGAGGGCGATCCGCTGCCCGAGTCGAGGACGGTGGACCGCAAGCTCTACGAGGAGGCCGTGGGGCACACGTCCTGACCGGCCCCGGACATGCGCCGAGGCCCGGAGCGCAATGACTCCGGGCCTCGGACTTTCAGTAGCGGGGACAGGATTTGAACCTGCGACCTCTGGGTTATGAGCCCAGCGAGCTACCGAGCTGCTCCACCCCGCGTCGGTGAACCCAACCTTACGGGATGCCCCCGACCAGCGCAAATTCCTTTCAGCAGCCCCCGCGCAGCCTCTGTGTGCCCCCCGCGCAGCCCTTGCGGCGCCTACGCGGAGAGCTCCTGGCGCAGTGCGTCGCGCAGCCGCGCGGCCCGCTCGGCGACCTCCGCCGGGCCGAGCTCCACGGCCCGCGAGGCCCACTTCTGTCCCTCGACGAGGTCGCCGCGGCGGGTGCGCAGCAGGGCGAGCCGCAGCGCGGCGCGACCGTGCCCGGCGTCCGCGGCCCGGCGCCACCACAGGGCGGCCTCCGGCTCGCTGCCCTCGCGCGCGAGCAGCAGGCCGAGGTTGAAGGCGCCGTTGCGGGACCCCGCCTCGGCGGCCTCGCGGTACCAGCGCGCCGCCTCCACGACGTCCCCGCGCGCGGCGGCGAGCATGCCGACCCGCACCTGGGCGCGCCGGTGTCCGTGCTCGGCGGCCCGCTCGTACCACTCCTCGCACTCGCTGCGCTGGATCACGGGCTCGCCCAGCTCGTGCCGGGTCTCGGGCGGGCGCCGCACGTCGAGCAGCGAGGCCAGCCGGTAGGCCGCCTCGGGGCTGCCGCCGCCGGCCGCGCACCGCAGGTGCCGCTCGGCACTCTGCTCGTCGCCGTCGCGCAGCCGGGCGATGCCGGCCTGCAGCGCGGCCTCGGTGTGCCCGCCGGCGGCGGCCCGCTCGTACCACTCCAGCGCCTTGGCCTCGTCCTCCTCGCCCGTGCGACCCGCGTAGAGGATGCCGAGGTTGAAGGCCGCGTCGACGCTTCCGGCCTCGGCCGCCTTGGAGAACCAGGGCTCGGCGCCGGTCGCGTCGCCGTGCTGGAGGAGCAGCACCGCCAGCGCGTTGGCCGCCTCGCGGTGGCCCGCGTAGGCGGCGCGGCGGTACCAGCTCTCGGCCTGCTGGGTGCGCTTCTGCTCGGCGCAGAGCAGGCCCAGGTTGTACGCGCCGTTGTTGTCGCCCGCGTCCATGGCGGCCCGGTACCAGCGCTCGGCGGTCTGCGTCTCGCCCCGCTGGGCGTGCAGGGCGCCCAGCGCGTTCGCCGCGTTCCCGTCGCCGTCCTGGGCTGCGCGCAGCCACCACACGGCGGCGCTCTCCTCGTCGCCCGCGTCGCGCAGCAGGAAGGCGAGGGCGCACGCGGCGCGCGGCTCGCCGTCCTTCGCGGACGTCAGGTACCAGCGGCCCGCCTCCTTGAGGTCGCCGCGCTTCTCCAGGATGGAACCGAGGTGCAGGGCGGCCCGGCGGTGTCCGCGCGCGGCGGCCTGCCGGTACCACTGCTCGGCCTCGGCGGCGGGCGTGCGCTCCTCCTCGGCGGCGAGGATGTCGGCTGCGCCCTTGCGGTCGAGGGCGCGCGCGAGCCGGTACGCGGCCTCGCGGTGCCCGCGCTCGGCGGCGACCCGCATCCAGCGCTCGGCGCCGACGTCACTGCGGTGCTCCAGCAGGTCCGCCAGCGCGTACGCGCCCAGGGTGTGGCCCTGCTCGGCGGACTGGCGCAGCCAGTACTCGGCGGCGGGTTCGTCGCCGCGCTCGCGGTGGTGGCGGCCGAGCGCGTGGGCGGCCGGGGCGGATCCGGCGACGGCGGCGATGCGCCACCAGCCGGCGGCCTCTTCCGCGTAGCCCCGCTGGTGGAGCAGGACGCCCAGGTTGTTGGCGGCGGCCCTGTCGCCCTCGCCGGTGGCGGCGCGCAGCAGGGGCTCGGCTCCGTCGAGGTCTCCGCGGCGCAGCAGCATCGCGCCGAGGACGCTCATCGCCTCGACGTCGCCGGCCTCCGCGGCCAGCCGTCGGCGTGCTTCTTCTGCGGCCTCAGCCGGCTCCCCCATGTCCTCGGGACCGGAAGGCTGCACAAACCGCCCTGTCTCCAACAGAGTTGCCTTGTCCCCCATAACGTCCATCGTCGCACCACCTGCAACCTGGGTACACCTGGAATACCGCAGCCCGTGAGGTCACTTCAGCGTTTTGTCGACATGCCCACAGAGAGATAAGTGAAACACAGTTTTCCCAACTGGCCCCGGGCGACGCAGCCTTCGCACAGTCTTCGCACATGCCAGCGGCTCTTGACGTCCTGGGCCATGACGCACCGAAGGCCCGGAAGCTGATGCTTCCGAGCCTTCGATCATCAGTAGCGGGGACAGGATTTGAACCTGCGACCTCTGGGTTATGAGCCCAGCGAGCTACCGAGCTGCTCCACCCCGCGCCGTTGTGTGCACAACCGTAGCACGGCGCGGGAGGGGCTTCGGTCAGCCAGTGGTCTTACCGCCGTCCTTCTCTGCGTCCTTCGCACTGTCCTTCTCGGCGTTCTTGCCGCCGTCCTTCTCGGTTCCGGCCGCCTTGTCGGCCGCCTCCTGGGCCTTCTCGGCTCGCTCCAGGGCGTCCTGCAGCTTGTCCTGCGCCTCGCCGTAGGCGGACCAGTCGCCTTCCTTCATGGCCTTCTGGCCGTCCTCGAAGGCCTTCTCGGCGTCCGCGAGGGCTTCCTTGACCGTCGAGTTCTCCGGCGGGTTCGTCGTGTCCCCACCGGGCTTCTCCGGCTCCGCGGGCGGCGTCGCCCCGTCCACGTCGAAGGCCTGGTTCAGCGCCTCCGACAGGGAGTCCGCGAAGCCTCTGCGGTCCCCGTAGGAGACCGCGACCTTACGCATCAGCGGGTACTCGGAGCTGCGTCCCTGGGCGTACATCGGCTCCACGTAGAGGAAGCCCTTGCCCAGGGGCACGGTCAGCAGATTGCCGTAGAGCACCGTCGAGTCGGCGCCCTTCATGTCACGCACCCAGTTCGCCACCGGGTCCCAGGAGTTGAGCTTGTTCTGCACCTGCTCGGGGCCCTGGGCGCTCTCCTCGGTGACTCTGAGGAGCCTGATCTTGCCGTAGTCCTTGCTGGTGGCGTCGGCGTCGACCGCCATGAACGCCCGCAGGTTGGGTCGGCCGCTCGGCGTGAACGTCGTCGTCAGCGAGAACTGCTGGGCGTCCTGCCCGGGCAGCTTCATGGACAGGTAGTACGGCGGCACCGCGCTGTTGTCCCGCTTGGTCGGGTCGTTGGGGACCTGCCAGGCGTCCGACGCGTTGTAGAACTGGGTCGGCTTCGTGACGTGGTACAGGCTGAGCAGCTCGCGCTGGACCTTGAACATGTCCTGCGGGTAGCGCAGGTGCTCCATCAGGTCCGCCGGGATGGCGCTCTTGGGCTCCACGGTGCCGGGGAACGCCTTCTTCCAGGTCTTCAGGACCGGGTCGGCGGAGTCCCACGTGTAGAGCTTGACCTCGCCCGTGTTGGCGTCGACGGTCGCCTTCACCGAGTTCCGGATGTAGTTGACCTGGTTCTGCTGGGCCACCACGGCGCGCTGGCTGTCGCCCTCGTTGAGCGAGTCGGCGGTGCTGTCGCCCAGCGTCGTGCGCGACGCGTACGGGTAGCCGTTCGACGTCGTGTAGGCGTCGACGACCCACTTGATCTTCCCGCCGACGACCGTCGGGTACGGGTCGCCGTCGATGGTCAGCCAGGGCGCGACGGCCTCGACGCGCTCCTTCGGGGTGCGGTTGTAGAGAATGCGCGAGCCCTCGCCGATGGCGCCCGAGTAGAGGATCTGCGGCTCACTGAAGGCCACCGCGTACGCCGCCCGGTTCACCGGATTGTCGAGGTTGACCCCGCTCTTCTCCTTGTAGCTGGTGGTCTGCTGGGTGCCGTCCTCCTGCTCGTAGTCCAGCTCCTTCTGCGGCCCGCCGACGATCGAGTACTGCGTCGTCTTCTCGCCGTAGTAGATGCGCTGGTCGTACGAGCCGAGGTTGCCGTCGGTCGGCAGTCCGGACTCCGTGAACTGGGGAGCGCCCTGGGACGTCGACGTGCCCTTCGCCGTCACGGCGCCGTAGCCGTGCGTGTAGACGAAGTGGTCGTTGATCCAGTTGCGCTTGTCGAGCTTGCCCAGGTTCAGCTCGCGCAGACCCACCACCGTGTCCTGGCCGTCATACCGGTCCACGTCCAGGGTGGTCGGGAACTGGTAGTACTTCCGCTGCTGCTCGAGCTGCTGGAAGGTCGGCGAGACCACGTTCGGGTCGTTGAGCCGGTAGCTGGCCGCCGTGTCGGCGTCCGTGCGCTGCTTCTTGGTGTCCGACGACCCCTTGCCGCTGTAGTCCTCGATCGGCGTGTCGTCGATCTCGTAGGCCTTGCGCGTCGCGTCGATGTTCTTCTGGATGTACGGCGCTTCCTTGGCCTGCTCGTTCGGCTGGACCTGGAACTTCTGGACGATGGCCGGGTACAGGCCGCCGATCAGGATCGCCGAGAGCACCATCAGGCCGAAGCCGATGACGGGCAGCTGCCAGGTGCGGCGCCACAGGGTGGCGAAGAACAGGATCGCGCAGATGACGGCGATGCAGAACAGGATCGTCTTGGCCGGCAGGTACGCGTTCGCGTCCACGTAGCGCAGGCCCGTCCAGTTGTCCGTCGCCTTGAAGTCACTCGACTTCACCGCGAGTCCGTACCGGTCGAGCCAGTACGCGACGGCCTTCAGGGCGACGAACACGCCCAGGAGGACGGACAGATGGCCGGTCGCGGCGGCGGTGGCCCGCGCGCCCGGGCTGGTGATGCGCAGCCCGCCGTACAGGTAGTGCGTCAGCGCGGCGGCGACCAGGCCGAGGACGGTGGCCGCGAACCCGAAGCCGAGCAGGAAGCGGTACCAGGGGAGGTCGAACGCGTAGAAGGCCACGTCCATGTGGAACTGCGGGTCCTTCTGGTGGAACGGCACGCCGTTCACGTACATCAGCCAGGTGCGCCACTGGCTCGCGGCCGAGGCGCCCGCGATCAGGCCCACCAGGGCCGTGATGCCGATGAGGAGCCACTTCTTGAAGGGCGCGATGCCCATCCGGTAGCGGTCCAGGCTCTGCTGCTCCATGGACATGGCGCTCAGCGGCGGACGCAGCCGGTGCGCCAGCCACACGTTCACCCCGACGGCGACCGCCATGAGCAGGCCGAAGACGAAGAACAGACCGATCTTCGTCCACAGAGTCGTCGTGAAGACGGACGAGTACCTGACCGACCGGTACCAGAGCCAGTCCGTCCAGAACCCGGCGAACATGACGAAGGCCATGCCGAGCACGGCCAGGACGCCCAGCGTCAACAGCAGCGTCCGTGCGCGCCGGGAGGGTCGGCCCACTCTGATCCGCGGCCCCGTCGGGCCCCCGCCGCGGTCCGGCATCTGGAAAGCCAAGGTCTGCACCTCGAAGTTCAGTCGATCGGTCAGGCCCCCGAGATCGCGGACCCATCACCTATGCAACTTACTCACGCTTTACTCAGTTCCCGCTTCGGGGGACGAACGAGGCAGGATTGTGACCATGTCCAACACTCCCATGGCAGCGAGCCCCCTCACCCGGGCCGTCCTCGAGATCGACGAGTACGCCTCCGGCCTCGGCTGGGACCAGCCCGCTCGCCTCTTCGCCCTTGTCGACACGGCCGCGCTGCGCGCCCAGGAACCCGCTCTCGCCGCCCAGCTCGGTCTCGAGGGCGAGCAGGAGGCCCCCGGCCTCACCCCGATCGAGCAGGACGAGGTTCCTGCCGACAAGCCGCTGGACGAGTTCCTCGGCACCATCGCGTGGCCCGACGCCGTCGCCGGCTGCGCCCTGACCGTCGAGCGGCTGATGCTTCCGCCGTCCGCCGAGGCGTCCGTCCCGGAGGGCCTGAGCGACAAGAAGCTCGCCAAGTGGGTCGCCGAGCACCCCGACCGCCAGGAGGTCCGGATGACCGTCGCGGTGCTGCGCGACGGCACGCGCGAGTCGGCGCTGCGGCTGCGCGAGAAGGACTCGTCCACGGAGGTCCTCACGGGCTCCAAGCTGGTCCCCGGTCTCGCCGAGGCCCTGTCGGCGACCTTCGCCGACTGAGTCCGTTCGTCACTCACCGCACCGCCTACGGAGAAGGGGCGCACCGGAAGATCCCGGTGCGCCCCTTCTCGCGCGTCTACTTGCTCGCTCGTTCTCGCGCGTCTACTTGGCGGTGCAGCGCGGCAGGTCGGCGGTCTTGCCGCTGCGGATGTCCTTGAGGGCGTCCATCGCGTCGTCGATGGTGTCGACCTTGACGAGCGTGAGGCCGTCGGGGGTGTCCTTGGCCGCCGTCGCGCAGTTGTCCTTCGGCGTCAGGAAGTACTCGGCGCCCTTCGCGCGCGCGCCGACGGTCTTCATCTGGATGCCGCCGATCGGGCCGACCTTGCCGGCGTCGTCGATCGTTCCCGTGCCGGCGACGAACTTGCCGCCGGTGAGGTCCGAGGGCGTGAGCTTGTCGACGATGCCGAGGGCGAACATGAGGCCGGCGCTGGGCCCGCCGACGTCGGCGAGCTTGATGTCGATCTGGAACGGGAAGGTGTGGTCGGTGCCGGCCTGGATGCCGACGATCGCGCGGCCGTCGTCGGCCTTGTCCGTCTTGATCGTCACCTGCTCCGTACGGGTCGCCACCTTGCCCTCCTTCTCGGCGGCGGCCGCCTCCTTGACGGGCACGATCGTGAAGTCGACGTCCTCGCCCGGCTCGTGCTTGGTGACGAGCTTGGCGACGTCCGAGGGCTGGGTGACCTTCGTGCCGTCGACGGCCTTGATCACGTCACCGGCGTGCAGCCGGCCCTCGGAGGGGCTGTCCTTGACGACGGTGGAGACGATCACCCAGGACTTCACCGGGATGTCCAGCTCGTTCAGGGCGGCGACCTTGGCGCTCTCCTGGGACTGGCTGAACTCCTCGGCGTTCTCCTGCGAGGACTGCTCCTCGGTCTGGCCGTCCGGGTAGAGCGTGTCGTGCGGCACCACGATGCTGTCGTGTGCGACCCATCCGTAGACCGCCGACACCAGGTTCATGTTGTAGTCGGCGCTGGTGACGCGGACCGTCGTCATGTTCAGGTGCCCGGACGTCTCGTACGTCTTGTGACCGGAGATCTGGATCACGGGTTCGCCGTCGTGGTCCGCGAGGGTGTTCACCGTCGGGCCCGGGGACATCTCCGCGTAGGGAACTTTGATGAGCACCCCTGCGCAGAGCAGCGCGATCAGCATCAGGGTCGAGGCGAGCATCGTCGCGGTGCGGCGTGGCATGGAACGACAGTACGGGACGGGTCCGCCGGCGCACCCGTGGGGCCGGGCCGTACGGGGCCCGGCCGGTTCATGCGCCGGAACGCGACCGCGTCACGTACCGGAGTGCGAGTGCGACCTGTCCATCGCCTCTCGGAAGCGTGTGTAGCCGCCGATCTCGCTCACGTCGCCCGCCTTCTTGCGGTTGCGACCGGCCCACGAGCCCCACAACCCGGCGCCGACCGCAGCGACAACCGGAATGAGCAGCCACATGAGTGCCGCCATGCCGACCTCCCGACCCCATGAGCGTCCGCAACTGACTGATCAGCAGATTAACCATCCGCAGTGTCAACGCTCGCCTCAGGGGTGCGGTTACGCAACCGGAACCTCAGCAGGCTCCCACCCACTCTTCCGTACCGTCCGAGAAGGTCTGGTGCTTCCAGATCGGCACCTCGTGCTTGAGGTCGTCGATCAGCTTGCGGCAGGCCTCGAAGGCCTCGCCGCGGTGGGGGCAGGACACGGCGACGACGACGGCGATGTCGCCGACGGCGAGGTCGCCGATCCGGTGCACGGCCGCGAGCGCCCGTACGGGGTACTCGGCGACGACCTTGTCCGCGATGCGCCGCATCTCGGCCTCGGCGGTCGGGTGACAGGAGTACCCGAGCTTGTCCACGTCGGCACCGCCGTCGTGGTTGCGCACGGTGCCCACGAAGAGCGTGGTGCCGCCCGCGGCGTCGTCGCCGACGGCCCGGAAGACCTCGTCGACGGAGAGCGGGGTCTCGCGGACGGCGAGCAGCTTGATGGGGTCGTGTGCCGCCTGCTCACCAGGATGGTCGTGCGTCGTGGGTGCCATGCCTCCCATCGTGCCGCACGCCCGCGACAACGGTGAATAGCGCTATCGCCCGGCACGCGCGCGGGGCGGCTTGGAGGCTCCTACAGGAGAAGAAGCCTTCTCGCGGCCGGCAGGAGCGTTTCCGCTGGACGCCCCGTCGGCCGCCGCGCCCCGCCTCAGATGCGGCGCCGCGCCTTGCGGACCCGCCGCACGGCCGCGGCCGCGCCCAGCAGCGCCACCGTCGCACCGGCCGCGCCGGCCGCCGTCGCGTCCTTGCGGCCGAGCCGCCGGCCCGCCACGGTGTGCCGTCCGGCGACCTCCTCCAGGAGCTCCGCGAGGACCTCCTCGTTGGTCCATCCGGGCCGCCATCCGGCGTCGTGCAGCCGGCTGCCGCTCACGACCCACGGGTACATCGTGTAGGCGAGATCCCCGGCGGGCGAGGGCGTCAGGCCGATCCGGTGCAGCCGGGCGGCGGCGCCGAGCGCCACGGCCGAGGGCAGCTCCATGCGCCGGATGCCGCTGAGCTCCTCGACCTCCTCCTGCTCCAGCCAGCCCTCGCAGCCGACCGCCAGCTCCCCCTCGACCTTCTCCAGGACCGCGTACTCCAGGGCGCTGCACAGGTCCTCCACGTGGCAGAACTGCCACGCGGGACGCGAGCCCGCGACCACGAGGAGGCGCGGCGACTCGAAGTAGCGGGTGAGGGCCGTGTCCATGCCGCCGACGAGCACCGCGGGACGCACCACGGTGACGTTGAGGCCGGGGTGCGCGCGCGGGGCGCGCTTGGCGAGCCGCTCGATCTCCAGGAGGTCGCCGACACCGGTCGCCTCGGCCGTGGCGCGCAGCTCGGCGTCCTCGGACAGCGGCAGCTCGTTGTCCTCCAGCGCCCCGTAGACCATGGCGGACGTGCACAGGACGACGCGGTGGACACCGGCGGCGGCCGCGGCGGTCAGGACGGTCTGGGTGCCGCGCACGTTGTAGGCCGTGCGGGCGGCCGGGTCGGACTCCAGGTCGAGGTCGAGCGCCAGGTGGACGACGACGTCGGCGCCGCGCAGCTTCTCGGCGATCGCCGGGTCGCGGACGTCCAGGATGTGCCAGGTCGCGGCGGCGCACTCACCACGCCGCTCGTCGATGGCGAGCACCTGCTTGATCTCGTCCGACGCGGCGAGCCGCTCCGTGAGCAGGGCGCCGACGCCGGACGCGGCACCGGTGACCGCGACGACGGGGCCGCGCGCGGCCGGACTGGTTGAGGGGTTTCGCGCTGCGCGAACCTGCGGATCTGGGGAACTCACCGGGCGTCTCCAGCGGTTGTCTTCAGTACGTTCGTGTATGACGCGTACGTACCAGGAGGCATCCATCCTGCCGCAGGCCATGAGCCGGCGAAGCACTGAGGCCCGATCCCGCCATGGTGTCTACGCTGGGTGTGTAGTCGGGCAGTCGCCGCCGGGCGAAGAAACCGGCGGCCTTACCAGCCGAGGATTCCCGTGAGTGACACCCCATTCGGTTTCGGCCTTCCGCCGGAGGAGCCGGACGACGGCGACGAGGGCAAGAAGAAGGACCAGCAGGGCGGTGGCGGTCAGGGACCGGCCAACCCCTTCGGATTCGGGTTCCCGGGCGGTCCGGGCGGCGCGGGCGGGGACAACCCGTTCGCGGCGATGTTCGGCTCGATGAATCCGAACGACCTGGGGGCGGCCTTCCAGCAGCTCGGCCAGATGCTCTCCTACGAGGGCGGGCCGGTGAACTGGGACATGGCCAAGGACATCGCCCGCCAGACCGTCTCGCAGGGCACGCAGGACGGTGTGAAGGACGCGAGCGTGGGTCCCGCCGAGCGCACCGCGGTCGAGGAGGCCGTGCGCCTCGCCGACCTGTGGCTCGACGACGCGACGTCGCTGCCCTCGGGCGCCGCCTCGGCCGTGGCCTGGAGCCGCGCCGAGTGGGTCGAGGCGACCCTCCCGGTGTGGAAGGAGCTCGTCGACCCGGTCGCCGAGCGCGTCGGCATGGCCATGGGCGACGTGCTGCCCGAGGAGATGCAGGCCATGGCAGGCCCGCTGATCGGCATGATGCGCTCCATGGGCGGCGCCATGTTCGGTTCGCAGATCGGCCAGGCCCTGGGCACGCTCGCCGGCGAGGTCGTCGGGTCCACCGACATCGGCCTGCCGCTGATCCCGGCGGGCAAGGCCGCGCTGCTCCCGCTGAACATCGAGTCCTTCGGCAAGGACCTGAGCGTCCCCATGGAGGAGGTGCGCCTCTACCTGGCGCTGCGCGAGGCCGCCCACCAGCGGCTCTTCGCGCACGTGCCGTGGCTGCGTTCGCACCTGTTCGGCGCGGTGGACGGCTACGCGCGGGGCATCAAGGTCGACACCACGAAGCTGGAGGACGTGGTCGGCCAGTTCGATCCGCAGAACCCGGAGCAGATCCAGGAAGCACTCCAGCAGGGCATGTTCCAGCCGGAGGACACGCCGGAGCAGAAGGCGGCCCTCGCCCGTCTGGAGACGGCTCTGGCGCTCGTCGAGGGCTGGGTCGACGCGGTCGTCCACGCGGCCGCGAAGCCCCGTCTGGCGTCCGCCGACGCGCTGCGCGAGACGCTGCGCCGCCGCCGGGCCACCGGCGGCCCGGCCGAGCAGACGTTCGCGACGCTGATCGGTCTGGAGCTGCGCCCGCGCCGCCTGCGGGACGCCTCGCGCCTGTGGGCCTCGCTCACGGACGCGCGCGGGGTCGACGGCCGTGACGGCCTGTGGGCGCACCCGGACATGCTGCCGACGGCGTCCGACCTGGACGACCCGGACGGCTTCGTGCACCACGAGCAGCTGGACTTCTCCGAGCTGGACAAGATGCTCGGTGACGCCGCGTCCGGCTCCGCCGGGAAGCCGAACCTGTCGAAGGACGAGGAGCCCGGCAAGGGCACCGACGCCGCGCAGGACGACCAGGGTGAGGGCGACGGCGACAAGTGAGTCTGTACGACGACGCGGTCCTCGTCCTGAAGCGCTACGAGGACCAGCCGGAGCTGCGCCAGGGCTACCTGGACCACCTCGCCGAGCACGGTGACGCGGGGATGTGGAAGCCGTGCACGGCGGGTCACCTGACGGCCAGCGCCCTGGTGATCGACCCCGCGCGCGGCCGGGTGCTGCTCACGCTCCACAAGAAGCTGCAGATGTGGCTCCAGATGGGCGGGCACTGCGAGCCGGGCGACGCGACGCTGGAGGCGGCCGCGCTGCGCGAGGCGACCGAGGAGTCCGGCATCCCGGGCCTCACGCTGCTGCCCGGCGGCCCGGTCCGCCTCGACCGGCATCCGATCCCCGGCCCGTGCACCCAGCACCTGGACGTCCAGTACGCGGCGCTCGCCCCGGCGGACGCCACGGAGGCGATCAGTGACGAGTCGCTGGACCTGCGCTGGTTCCCGTACGACGAGGTGGCCGGCGTGGCCGACACGTCGGTGGTGCGCCTGGTGGAGGCGACACGGGCGCGGCTGTGATCGGCTGAGGACATGGGTAAGGGGCGACCGCCGTGGCGGTCGCCCCTTACTCGTCTGTACGCCTGCCTACAGGTGGCGCGTCAGCTCCAGACGTTGCCCTGGTTCTGGCCGCGGGCGCCCTGCTGGCCCATGCCGTACTGCGCGGCGATGCCCTGGCCGACGACCGCGTTCTGCGGCGGCAGCAGTTCGCTGGGCTGGACGAGCGCGTAGCCCGTGCCCATGAAGCTGAGCTCCCAGCCCTCGCCCGTGTTGCCGCGGCGGCGCCAGACGCCCGAGGAGTGCGTCTGGGCCTGCATCTGGACACGCAGCCCGTTCGACCACGCGACGATGGCGTCCGCGTCGGCGTTGACGTACCGGTCCGGCGTGACCTGGAGCATCAGCGGCTGCCCGGACGTCATCAGCGCGACCTTGCCGCGCCCGGTGATGTTGAGCTGGTACTTGCCGGAGCCGGAGATGCCGAACTGGCTGTCCACGGCGATCACCTCGTGGTGCAGCGAGGAGTCCATGGCCAGCACGTAGCTGCTGTCGACGGTCAGGCCGTCCTGCTCGACGTCGACGATGTGGATGTACTGCGCGAGGTTCGCCAGGTAGACGGTGCCCTGCCCGTGGCAGCGCATGAGGTCGAGACCCTCGCCCGTCCGGGCCCGGGAGCGGCGCTGCCCGGACGTCTGGACCTCACCGTCGAACTCCATGAGCCCCTGATAGGCGACCATCGCGCCCTTACGGGCGAGGATGTCGTCGTGGCCCTCCAGGGTGACCCGCAGCATCTGCGGGTTCTGCACCGTGTAGCGCTCCTGGCTCTGCTGCTCGTTGTACGCGAAAAGCGGACTCTGCATGATGTCCTGTTCCCCCTCAGCCCCGGACTCGGAGGCGGTCGGTGCTGTCCTCGCTGGGCTGTACGACGACGATGCCCTCGCCGGAGAAGCCCATCTGGTAGGCCTCGCCGCTGCCGCGCCCGATGAGGGAGCCGGCCTTGAAGCTGCGCTTGCCCTTCACCTTCAGGTTGGGCGACCAGGCGATGAGCGCGTCCGGGTCCACGTACGTCTCGTCCTCGCCGCGGCCGCAGTCGACCACGATGGGGGTACCGCGCGAGGTCAGGGCGACGAAGCCCTGCCCGCTGATCTTGATGTTCCACAGGCCCTGGCCGGCGAACTTGGCGAGGCCCTTCACCCGCTCGACGCCCCACTGGAGGTGGGCGTCGAAGGCGAGCAGGTTGGTGCCGTTGACGGAGATCGACTCGCCGCCGAGGTTGATGACGACGACGTCGGCGCCGTAGTCGGCCAGGTAGAGCAGACCGTCTCCGTGGCACTTCATGAGCGGCGCGCCCTCGCCGGTCATCCATTCACGGGCGACCTGGCGGACGGCGGGCGGGTTGGGCTCGTACTGGACGAACCCTTCGTAGGCGACCATCGAGCCCACGCGCGCGAAGAGGTCGTTGCCGGTCTGCATGGCGACCTTCAGCATGTGGGTGCCGTGGTTCTCCATGCGGGCGGCTACCGGGGTCGGGGCGAAGCCCGCGAGTGGCTGGTTCATGACGGACTCCCTCAGACCTCGTACGGCTGGACGACGATGAAGTTGCCGGGGGCTCCCCGGAACTGCAGGTTCACGCTCTCCCCGCTGTGGCCCGGGTAGGCGTTGCGCCGCATCCTGACCTGGCTGGAGACGATCGCCTGAGCGGCGGCGGACCAGGCCACGACCGCGTTGCAGTCGGCGAAGGTCGTCGGCGTCACCGGCAGCACGACAGGCGTGCCGTGCGTCTTGACGACGACGGTGCCGGTGCCCTGGAACTGCATGACGAACAGGGCGCCACCGGGGATGCCGTGTCCCTCGATGCGGCGCACCTCGTACTGGAGGCTCTCGTCGAAGGCCAGCACGTTCTCCGCGGAGACGCAGATCGCGTCGCCCTGGAGCTCGATCGGGTGCACGTGGGAGGCCGCTTCCGCGAGGAAGACCTGGCCGCGGCCGCTGCAGCGCATGAGCTGCATCTCCTGGCCGGTGGCGTTGCCCACGATGCGTCCGGCGAAGCCGGCGCCCTTGTAGCTGAACTCGACCTTGCCCTGGTAGAGCACCATGCTGCCCTGGCGGGCGAGCACGGGCTGGCCGCCGGCGGCGCCGAGGTCGACGCGGATCAGCTTCTGGTTCTGCGGCGTCCAGCGCTGGCCCGTGGGGGCCTCGCGGTACTTCTCCAGCGCGGCGGCCACACCGGGTGCGCCGGCCTGCTGCGGGATGCCCTGCGGGGCGCCCTGGGGCGCGCCGTACGGGGAGGGTGCGGCGGGCGGCTGGCCGTATCCGGGCGGGGCGGCCGGCGTGTGGGGCTGCTGGCCGTAGCCGGGCGGCGGGGTCGGCGCCTGGGGCTGCTGGCCGTAGCCCGGAGGCGGCGTCGGGGCGTGCGGCGGCTGGCCGTACCCCGGAGGCGGCGTCGGAGCCTGGCCGGGCGGGGTGCCCAGGGGCGCGACGATGGTCGGTGCCGCGTGCACGGGCGGGGCGGCCGGAGCCGGGGCCGGGGCCGGCGGAGCGAAGTCCTGCGCGGGGACCGGAGCCGGAGCCGGAGCCGGGGCTGCCGGCGCGGGGGCCGGGGCGGGCGCGGGGGCCGGCGCCGGGGCCGAGGGGGCTCCGAAGGCGGGCGGCGCGGCGGCCTGGGCGGGCGGCGCGAAACCGGGGTTCGCGGCCTGCTGCGGCGCGGCGGCCGGCTCCTCATCGGCGACCTCGCCGCCGAAGTTCTTCAGGAGCGCGTCGAGGCCTCCGTCGAAGCCCTGGCCGACGGCGGCGAAGCGCCACACGTCCTTGAGGTAGAAGTCGCCCAGCATCACGGCACGCTCGGTCGAGAACTCGCCACCGTGGAAGGCGTACCGCGCGACCTCCTCGCCTCCGGCGACGATGCGGAGGTAACCGGGGGCGACCTGCGACATCTGGCCGGCGCCGTCGATGGTCGCGGTGAACGACAGCTTCTGGATGTGCGCGGGGATCTTTTCAAGTGTGACGCGGAAAGACTCCGTGTCACCCGCCTGCGCGCCCAGCAGCTGGACGGATTCCTCGGGCGTCTTCGGCTGGTTGAAGAAGACGAAGTACCGGTCGTCGGAGAGCCGCTCCTCGGCGTCGAGGCCGAAGCAGCTGATGTCGAAGCTCAGTCCGGGGCCGGTGATCTGCACGCCGACGTACAGGTCCGTGCCCGCGGTGAGGTCACTGATCTTGGCCTTGTGGCCGCGTTGGAATTCCCTGGCCATGCGTAACGACCGTCCCCCATCCCGATGGTGATTGCGTCGCGCCAGGCTAACTGCAAACACCGACAGCGGATGAGGTCGGTACAGCCCTGGTACAGAACCGTCCCCGAAACGGAGTCACTCCTCGCGGGCGCCGGGCAGCTGCGGAAGCCGGTCCGCCGCCACGACTCCTTCGAGGTAGCCGCGCGCCCGCTCCGTGCGCGGATAGGTCTCCAGGAGGCTCCAGAAACGCGGCCCGTGCCCGGGGACGAGCAGGTGGGCCAGCTCGTGGAGGAGCACGTAGTCGACGACGTACTCGGGCATGCCCTGAAGACGGTGCGAGAGCCGGATGCTGCCCTCGGCCGGGGTGCAGGAACCCCAGCGGGTGTTCTGGTTCGTGACCCAGCGCACAGACCGGGGCCGGGCCCGGCCTTCGAGGTACTGCGTGGAGAGGTGCGCGGCGCGCTCGGACAGCTCGGCGTCGCCGAGGACGCGCTTGCTCTCCTGGGCGGCGAGCTTGTCGAGCATCAGGCCGACCCAGCGCTTCTCCTCGGCCTCGGACATCCGGGCCGGGATGAGGACCACGGTGCGGTCGCCCTCGCGGTACGCGGACACGGTGCGGCGGCGCCGGGAGCTTCTGCGGACCTCGACCGCGCTCGCCACGTGGCCGCCCGACGGCGGTCCGGTCGTGCTGCGCTGCGTCTTCATGGCTCGGTGCGAGGGGTCGGCGGGCACGCCTCGACGTTACCCGCTGTGAAGGGTGGAAGTCCCGCCTCCGGACCCGTTCGGTGTGCTTCCGGAGCCCACTCCCCTCGATCCCCGCTCGATTAGTACGACTATCACCCCGTGCCTGTGGACAACGCGAAGCACGCCGGCGAGCGGACGGGCAAGCTGGCGGTCGATCGCCGTGGACCGCACGTCACGTGCGATTTCCATGCGACACGAGCGTTTTCGATGCGAACGGGCACACGGGGGACACAGCGATGCATCCGATCCTGAAACCAGCGCTGCGGCGCGGCTGGCGCGACCTGAACACGGTGCAGTTCGGCATGACGCCGGCGCACGCGGTGGTGCTGGGTCCGGTCGACACGGCCACGGGGAGTTTCCTGACGCTGCTCGACGGGACCCGCGGCGTGCCCCTTCTGCGCGAGGAGGCCCGACGGATGGACCTGCCCGACGGTCATGTGGACACGCTTCTCGAGCGGCTGACCGAGGCCGGTCTGCTGGACGACGCGACGGGCGGCGGCCCGCCCGCGGACGCCCTGCGCAAGCAGACCCCGGTCATGGACCGGCTGCGTCCCGATCACGCGGCGCTGGCCGTGACGACCGCCGATCCCTCCGAGGGCGTGCGGCGCCTGGCCGCCCGGCGTGCCTTACGGGTGCAGGTCCGAGGGGCGGGTCGGGTCGGCGCCGTGGTGGCGTCGGTGCTGGCCGCCGCGGGGGTGGGGCAGGTCGACGTGCGGGACGGCGGCTGTGTCGAGCCCTGGGACGTGGCGCCCGGCGGTCAGCCGGTGGAGGCGGTGGGCGAGCGCCGCGACGTGGCCGCGCGCCGCACGGCCCGCGCCATGGCGCCCGACCGCCCGCCGCGCCCCGACCGGCGCAGGACGGTGCCCCGTCCCGCCGACCCGGACCCGGGCGGGCCGCCGCTGTCGCTGGTGATCGTCGCGCCGAGGGACGGACTGGCCGTGCACTCCCCCGACCCGGCCGCGGTCGAGGATCTGATCGCGGCCGGCATCCCGCACCTGTACGCGGGCGTGTCCGAGGCCACGGGGACGGTGGGGCCGCTGGTGCTGCCGGGCGGGACGGGCTGCGCGCACTGTCTGCTGCTGGATCGCACGGACCGCGATCCGACCTGGCCCCGGCTGCTGGTCCAGTGGCGTTCGGGGCGGGCCTCACGCCAGGTGCAGGCCTGTGACGTGGGGCTCGCCACGGCGGTCGCGGGGCTGGCGGCCGCGCACGGACTGGCCTTCCTCGACGGGGAGTTGCCGTCGAGCACCGGGGCCCGCTGGGAGGCTTCCGCGCCGGGGCTCGACTGGCACGCGCGACCGGTGTGGCCGCATCCGGAGTGCCCCTGCGGGGCGGGTGAGAGAGCTAACGGGCGGGAGGTCTCGGTCGGCGGAGGGACGCAGGACACAATGGCGGGGTAAGCATCGGCTGACGGCGCTACGACGCCTGGGCATGCGCGGCACGGCTGTCCGGCACTTGGAGGGGTGTATGTCTGATCTTCCCCGGAAGGCGGTTACCCGGACCGCCAAGCTGGCCGCGCTGCCGATCGGCATCGCGGGGCGTGCGACCTGGGGCATCGGCAAGCGGATCGGCGGCAAGTCCGCCGAGATCGTGGGCCGGGAGCTGCAGCAGCGCACGGCGGAGCAGCTGTTCAAGGTGCTGGGCGAGCTCAAGGGCGGGGCGATGAAGTTCGGGCAGGCCCTGTCCGTCTTCGAGTCCGCGCTGCCCGAGGAGGTCGCGGGACCCTACCGGGCCGCCCTGACGAAGCTCCAGGAAGCGGCGCCCCCGATGCCGACGCGCACCGTGCACAAGGTGCTCGAGGAGCGGCTCGGCGAGCAATGGCGCGAGCTGTTCCAGGAGTTCGAGGACAAGCCGTCGGCCGCGGCGTCGATAGGGCAGGTGCACCGGGCCGTCTGGCACGACGGCCGCGCGGTCGCGGTGAAGGTGCAGTACCCGGGCGCCGGCGAGGCACTGCTGTCGGATCTTAATCAACTGGGCCGTTTCGCCCGCCTGTTGGGGCCGCTCATCCCGGGGATGGACATCAAGCCGCTGATCGCGGAACTACGCGACCGGGTGTCGGAGGAGCTGGACTACGCGCTGGAGGCGCAGGCCCAGCAGGCGCACGCCGAGGAGTTCGACGGCGACCCGGACGTCGTCGTGCCGCATGTGGTGCACCAGTGCGAGCAGGTCCTGGTGACGGAATGGATCGACGGGATTCCGCTGGCGGACGTGATCAGCGACGGGGATCAGGAACAGCGGGACCGCGCGGGCCAGTTGCTGGCCCGCTTCCTCTTCTCCGGTCCCGCTCGTACGGGACTGCTGCACGCGGATCCGCACCCGGGGAACTTCCGGCTGCTGCCCGACGAGGAGCAGGGCTGGCGGCTGGGCGTCCTGGACTTCGGCACGGTGGACCGGCTGCCGGGCGGCCTGCCCGAGCCGATCGGGCACTCGCTGCGGATGACGCTGTCCGGTGACGCGGTCGGGGTCTACGAGATGCTCCGCGAGGAGGGCTTCGTCAAGGACTCGATCGAGCTGGAGCCGGACGCGGTCCTGGACTACCTGGTGCCGATCATCGAGCCGGCCCTGGTCGACTCGTTCACCTTCACCCGCAGCTGGATGCGGAACCAGGCGGCGCGGATCGCCGACATCCGCTCCCCCGCGCACCAGCTGGGCAAGCAGCTCAACCTGCCGCCCTCGTACCTGCTGATACACCGGGTGACGCTCAGCACGATCGGGGTGCTGTGTCAGCTCGGGGCGACGGTGCGGCTGCGGGACGAGCTGGAGGCCTGGGTTCCGGGGTTCCTGGAGTACGAGGACGAGGAGGAGGGCTTCGGGGAAGCCGAGGACGACGTGCTGGATCCGGAGCCGGCCGCCGAGGCCTGAGCCGCTCCGGGCCCGCGCCTCCGCCGAGACCATGTGCCGACGACGGGGCCAGGTGCCACCGACCCGACGGGGCCATTCGCCACCGCCGGGACCGGATGCCACCGGGAGGGCCGCGTCACCACCGGGCCGGTGTCACCACCACTCGGAGTCGAGGCGCCCCTCGATGGCCCGGATGTTCTCACGGGAGCAGGTGTCGCAGTACGTCCGCCGCACTCCGCCCTCGACGGAACTGGTCCAGGTCAGCGGCATCTCCTCCGCCGTCGTGCCGCATCGGGCGCACACCACGGTGCGCTCCTCGGGTCGCTGCGTGGAGTCCCCGCCGGGAAGAGACGTCACCCGGCGACGATAACTCCGCGGGCTGATGATCGGTGCGCACCACGCACCGGGGGGCCCGGGCTCGCGCGCCTCTGTCGGTTTGACCAAGAGATCGCCCCCGCGAGGGGGGTGGGGGGGGGGGGTGCGGGCGGTGGGGCCTGAGGT